>JBAWAM010000113.1:0-20595 GCA_049589315.1 Myxococcaceae bacterium | reverse complement strand
GGATCAGGGCTGACGGTACCGGTCACCGGAGGAGCTGCCGACAGGACCGCGGTGTCCTGTGGTCCGCTGTCGTGCCTCGTCGCGTGGGGCCAACCGACCGGGCGCGAGGTGTATGGAGTCCGGGTCGCGCCTGATTCGACGCTGGTCGACGCGCAGCCCGTCCGCCTCGGGACGAATCTCTCCAACGTGCCGTTCCTGACGGCGACAACCGACGGCGCAGCACATCTCCTCGCCTACACGACGAACAGTGGCCTCGCCGCCGTACGGGTCCAGGTCGACGGCGCCGCGTCGCCCGTGAACGTGACGCACTCCGCGGACGCCGGCACCACCCGCCCTGCGCTCGCGTCTCTGGGCGACAGGGTCCTGCTCGGGTTCTCCGAGCGGGTCGGCCCGAGCTCCAATGTCAGGCTGAGCTGGCTGTCACCGGACGGGACCTCCTTCGAAGCTCCCGCGCACGAGCTTCCCCAGCTCGGCCCCCTCCAGGACTCACCGCACGTGGTGCGGGTCGACGGGGGACATCTGCTCGTCTGGCTGGAGTGGCGCGACGGCACGGTGGACCTGAGAACCGCGCGGGTCGACGCGACGGGTGGGCTCTCTCCTCCGGAAGGGCGTCCGCTCGGGGTGGGGCCCCTCTCACCCGACTTCATCGATGTGGCCCGCTGCGGCGATGACGTCCTGGTCGCCTGGGACGACTCCACGGACGACATCAAGGTGATGCGTCTGACACAGGACGGGGTTCCCCTGGGCCCCCCCATCACCGTCGGCCAGCACCCGGTCGCCGTACAGGGCCCGACGATCGCCGCTTCGGACGACGTCTGCCTCGTCGCCTGGGGCGAGTACACGAACCTCTGGGATGTCTACGGGAAGCGCTTCGACGCCGATGGGGGCGCGCTCGACGCGACGCGCTTTCCGATCGCCACGGGCAGCGGCTGGCAGTACCTGCCGTCGTCGGCCTGGGACGGCGAGGCGTTCGTGGTCGCGTGGGCCCACGGCGCGAACAGTGGTCCCGTCACCTCGGTGAACGCGCTGCGGCTTTTCCCGGATGGAGGCGTGGCGAGTCCGCAAGTACAGCTGGTCCCCACGCAAGCCGTACAGGTGGCGGTCGCCTGCGAAGGCCCCACGTGCATGCTCCTGTGGACCGCGGAGGCGGGCGGCGAACCCGAGCTCCGCGCGGCGCGCATCGACGTCGCGAACGGAACGGTGTCGCCCGATGGCGGCCTTCTGCTCGGCCCGGTTCCCGTATCGGAGAGCACGCTGCCCGCCCGCCTCGCCGCCTCGGGAGACGAGTTCCACGCGATATGGCCGACCCCAGTCGATGGTGGCACCGCCCTGAAGATGGCCCGCATCGATCCGGTCGGCCCCGGGGTCCGTTCGATTCTCGAGGTGCCCTCGGATGCTCGCTTCCTGGCGTCACCGTCGCTCGCAGCGGGCGGGCCCGGAGAGGTGGTGCTCGCCTATACGACCGTCGATCCGCTGCCCCACGACGGGACCGAGCGGGTCAAGGTCCGGTTCTTCCGGGATCAACCGCAGGGCGCCGCATGCACCGGACCCGGCGAGTGCAGCAGCGGCCACTGCGTCGACGGGGTCTGCTGCGACTCCGCCTGTGGCGACGGGTCTACGTCGGATTGCCTTGCCTGCTCCGCTGCAATGGGAAGCCTCTCGCTCGAAGGGACGTGTGGCCTTGTCTCGGCGGGCATCGAGTGCCGCGCGGCAGCGGGGGTATGCGACGTCGCCGAGTCCTGCTCCGGGACGGCCCCGGAGTGCCCCGCCGATGTCGTCGTGAGCGACGGAGCTCCCTGCCCCGATGGCGTCTGCAGCGCTGCGCAGTGTGTGGCGCAGGAGACGCCCGAGGCGCCGCCTCCTCCGGAAGGGCCGCTGTCTCTGACGATCGGGTGTAGTTGCGGCGCGACGGACGCTTCGGCGTGGGGCGGCATCTGGATCGTCGCGCTCGCGCTGCGTGGGCGTCCGGGAGTCAGGCGCTCGCCCCGCCGCAGATGAGCGGTGGGGCAAGCGCGCCGGCCGTTGCCCCTCCGAGGCCAGGTGCCGACCTTCGACTCAGGAGGCAGCCGACATGGGTGCGTTCACGGACAAGCTGAAGGGGCGTTTCAAGTCAGTCACCGGCAAGGCCACTGGCAATCGCCGGCTCGAAGCAGAGGGCAAGCGCGACGAGCTGAAGGGCAAGGTGAAGAGCGGCTACGAAGAGGTGAAGCACGGAATCAAGGAGGCCGAGCGCCGCGACCCGAAGCCAGGCGACTACTAAGCGCTCAGTGCTGCTGGGCCAGCTCCGAACGAAACAGGTCCACGGATGAAACGGGGCGGCGGGCGCCCGAAGGATCGAGCGACAGCGACTGGTCCGGTGGAAGCGCGCGCACTTCGTCCCTCCAGCCGGGCCAACGAAAGGCCTCGTAGAAGCCTCCCAGGTCTCCGGTGAGGAAGAAGTGGATGAGCTGCGTGTAGCCCATCTCCAGGTCCTCCCACTCGAAAGTATCGGGCGCGAGGTAGTACGCCTCGCCCTTGCCGGGACCGAGGCCGCCTCCATCCATGGCGAAGACCCCGCCCAGCACGTCGTGCGCCACGATCAGGTATCCGCCGGTGGCGGCGACCTTCGGCTCGCCGCCGAGCCCGTTCCAGGTGAGCAGCGAACCCTGCATCCGGTCGGAACCCGACCCGAGGATCCGCAGCCACCCGTCATCCACCAGGATGCCAGCCGTCTCCCACGCCACCGCGCCGAGTGTGGTCCGCGTCGTGACGTCGAGCGCCAGGAGCGTCCGCTCCGCCTGCGCGGGATCGCGAGGGAGCACCTCCACCTTGCGTGGTGCGGAGGAGATCAGCGACGTGACCGTGGGCCACGCCGGGGACTGCTTCTCCAGGAGCTCGTCGAGCGGCTTCGGCATCCGCGCGTCATAGCGAACGCGCGGCTCCGATGCATCGTTTGATGCGCTCTACCTCTACGGTGTCGTCGGTCCGGCAGTCACCGAAGACGGGCCCACGGTCCGACGACCCTCGACCCGGTGCCGCACGCTGTCGCGGAGCTGCCGATAGAGGAGCTTGTTGTCGCCGGCGATCGCGCGCGTGAACAGCTCGAGCGCCTTCTCGTCCTCGCCCTTCATCACGTGGATCAGCCCGGCGTTGTAGAGGGCGCCGTGTGCCTTCGGGTCCGCCTCGTAGATCGCTGTCCACTTCGCCAGCGCATCGTCGAAGCGCCCCTCCTGCGCGTCCAGAACGCCGGGCTTGTACGGCTCGTCGTCGATCAAGACGAACCGCTCCAACACCTTTTGCTGCAGGAAGGGGAAGTAGTGGTAGCCCACCGCGTCGTTGAGGGCGGACCAGAAGAGCTTCTCGCGGTCCGCCGCGAGGAGGGACTCGCGCCGGTTCCCGTCTGCCCGCTTGTAGCTCTGAACCAGGAGGAAGTCGTTCGGGACCACTTTGAGCGACACGCTGAAGGCGCCTTCACGGGCGTGCACCTCGACGTATTCGTTCTTCACGGGCTGGCCTTCCCGAGTCCAGGTGGAGAACACGAGCGAGATCGTCGCAGCGTCGAAGGACTTCTCCTCGACCGTCACGACGTGGGTCCGCCAATCCACGATCTTCACCAACGTGACGAGCGGCGTCTGGACTCCGGCCGGAACTCCGGACACATGTTCGGGCTCCCACGGAATGGCGGCATCGGGGTCGTGCAACCACTTCACCTCGAAGCCGAGGTCCGTGTAGTCGACGAACTTCGTCTCCGGTCTCGCCCCGGCGAAGTAGTTCTTCGCCGCCCTCACGATGAGGCCGGTCATGTTCGAGAAGTCGTTCGGCGCGCGCGCCATCACGTCGTCCTCGGCGTGCACGACCAGCAAGCCGATACCGGGCTGCTCGTCCGCGATCTTCAGGATGGGTGGCTGGGTACGCTGGACATCGATCCAGGTGGCGCAGCCGGTGAGGCTTGCCAGCACGAGTGCGACAAGCGCGACATTGAGGTGCGTCTTCATGATGGGTTTTCCTGATTCTTGTTCCGCGTCACTGCTTCTGGAGCTCGGTCCTGGCGACCGAGACACCTTCGGGCAGGACGTCTTGAATGGGTCTATTTGCGCGGAGCGCCTCGACCGCCCAGCCGAGGCTGAACGGCTTCTCCGCGTACAGCGCGTAGAGCGTCTCCGTCCCGGTCACCTCGTCCAACTCGATGGCGGTCGGAAGGAGCGCCTCCTCGACTCGATACCGCGCCGCCTCGGTCCCGCCCCAGGGGTGGTAGACGGTCACGTTGCCGCGCGCGTCACGGCCGATCACCGCGACGTAGCCGGGGCGACCGGCGCGGACCTCGAAGCGCACCGCGTCTCCCGGATGAAGCACCTGGCCCGGCTCCACCTGGACGCTCGAGTCCCCCTGCTTCTTGTGGACGGAAACTGTCACCGTGCCCTTGGTCGTGTACTCCGGCTCCTCGACCGGGTTCGGCGTCAACATCACCACCAGCACCGCGGTCGCTGCGGCCAGGGCCGGTGAGAGCATCAACGGCCAGTGCCACCAGCTCCGCTTCCGACGGGTCTTCTCGTACCGCTCGACCAGTGGCCCCGGGGGATGCGCGGTGAGGAAGGCCCTGCTCTCCGCCTCCAGCTCCGCGAGGCGCGCGCGGTCCGGTTCGGACTCCGCGAGCACCTTCTCAACCTCCGCCCTCGCCTCCGCGGTGAGCCCTCCGGCGGCGTACTTCTCGAGCAGTGGGTCCTTGATGCGACGGTTCTCTCCCGCCATCACGTGCCCTCCGCGCCCAATCGCGCGCTCCGCTTCTTCGCCCGTTCGGCGAACTTCTGGAGCATCTTCCCCACCGTCTTTCGCGACAGGTCGAGCATCTGCGCGACCTCCTCGGTGGTGTGCGCCTCGACGAAGTAGAGGTACGCGGCCGTCAGCACCTCCGGCTCCTCTCCCTTCGTCAGCAGCGCCAGATCCTGAGCGGCCTCCACCTGGCGGGCGCCCCCTTCGTGGGCGGTGGCGGACTCGAACGCCCGCGCCTCGCCCTCGTCGTCCTTCACTTCGAGAGAGCCGAGCGCGCCCGACCAGCGCGCGCGCGCCCGGAGGTGGTCGACGGCCTTGTACGTCGCGATCTGGTACAGCACCGTGAACGGCTGCGCGTCGCCCCGAAGGTCTACGCGCTTCTGCATGTACGCGAGGAACGTCTCCTGCGTCAGGTCGAGCGCGGTGTTCGGGTCCTTCGTGAGCGCCAGGGCACGGCGATGGATGGCGGGGCCGAATCTCCGGTAAAGGTCTGCAACAAGCTGGGAGTCGGTGCCCGCCGCCATGCGGCCGGGACCCTACAGGATCGAGAACCCGCCGGACACTCCCAGCATGAGCCCACCGGGCTGGGTGAATAGCGTCGCCGCGTCCAGCAGGAGGTTGACGGGCTGTCCATCGGTGGAGCGGTAGTTGTCCTGCGCGAACCGATGCTGCCAGCCCGCGCGCAGCCCCCACCAGCCGTGGCGTGTGATCTTCCCGCGGTACCCGAGGCCGAGGTTGGCGGTGGGCGTCACGTCACGCTCGACGGTCTGCACGACTTCGCCGTTCACCGTCAGGTCCGCCGGGCCGCCGGTGTTCACCGACACCCCCGCCTCCACGAAGAGACCGAAGTTGTTGATCCCGAAGGGGTAGGCGCGCACCTGAGGCGTGACGCGGAAGCCCCACGCGCCCATTCCCAGGCCCACGCCCGCCGAGAAGTGGTCGACGATGCGGAAGTCGCCCTCCAGCCCATAGATACCGGCGGGGTTGTTCAGGCCGAACGAGGCGCCGACGTCGAGGCGCGGCAACGACGCCTTCGCTGCCAGGGAGGGGGCCTCCGGGGCCAGGGTGGGCTCGTCTGCGTACGCAGCTCCCGCGAACACCACGGCGGAGGTGAGGGCGACGTTACGGATGGAAGAGAGGACCTTCATGGACGACTCCTGTTTCGAGGCAGGGCGGTCGGGATGACCGCCGCGTTCTCCTGGTGAGTCGTCCGGGCCTGTTTTCGTGGGAATTATTTCTTCGCGTTCTCCGGGCGCGCGAGGAAGAGCTTGAGGCTGACCACCGGCATCAGCGCCACGTACGCCTCCTGCTCCGGCGGAAACGCGGCGATCGCGGCGAGGCCGAGATCGGCCTGCCAGTGGGTGGTGACGAATTGCACGCCGGCATCCACATAGGCGGAGCGGTCGAACTCATCCGCGCGCGCGAACTCGTTGCCGTTGAACGTGAGTCCCTTCCCTCCCGGCTCGCGCTTCAAAAGGCCCATTCCGAAGATCGACCACTGCGCGCCGACGCCCACGAACGGGCTCCACTGACCATTCATCGGAACGGCGCGAACGGCTACGCCAATGCCGGGGTTGAGCAACGTGAGCTTCACCGAGGGTTGCAGCCAGCGGGCGATCACGTAGTCCGCGCTGAGCGCGAGCAGTCCGTGTCCATCGAACAGGGAGACACCGAATCCGAAGCTCTGGTACTCGCGCGGGTAGTTGCCTCGCAGCGTGGACTGGACCAGCTGCGCGTCTTCGATCTGAGGCCGGGGTTCGGCCGTGGGCGTGTGCGTCGGAAGCGCGGTGGCGAACTGGGGGTCCTCTTCGATCCGGGGATCCGTCCTGAGCGCCGCCTGCCGCAGCCGTTTCGCGTCGCCATGCCGGCGCTCCTGCGCGGCTCGGTCGGCGAGCGCAAGGTACGCCTGGGCTTTTCCACGATACGCCTCCCAGTCCCGCGCGTTCTCACGCAGGATCTGGTCGAACGCCTGGAGCGCCCCCTCCGCATTGCCCTGGCGAAGCTGGTCGAAGGCACGCCTCTTCAGCAGGTCCGCCGCGTCCTCCTCGGGCCGTAGGGCGGTCCCCTTGATGACGCCCGAAGAGAGCGGCATCCGCGAGAACTTCAAGCCTGCGACTTCGGTCCGGCCGCCTGCCGTCGCCGTGACCCCGGTGACCTCAAAGTGTTCCTCGCGCGGGCACTTGAGCACGTACGAGCCGACAGGCAGTGCGAGCTGGGTCGGCCGTGCAGACGTGCCCGACACCTCCGCGACGAGCCGGCGTTCGGTCAGGTCGGTCACGAAGCAATGCCGCTCCGGAGGGAACACGAGGACGGAGCCAGGCCGTTCGAGCCGGGTCAGGAACACCTCGCCGCGCCCGTTGAGCTCGTAACGGAACCCGGGGCGCTGCGCGCCCATGGCCGTGGCGGCGGTGTCCAGGGTGGTGCGGGCGCTCGCGTATCGGTACACCTCTCCGAGCGAGATCTTTCCGTCCTCGTCCTCGTCCGCAGCGCCGCGCAAGCCGCTGATCAGGTGATGGGAGAACACCGAGCCGGCCAGCGCACGCGCCTCCTGAGAGAGCTCGTCCGCGCCTGAGGACGTGAGGAACGCAGTGCCGCGGATCGCGAGGTCGTCCTGCACGTCGACCTTGAAGGTCGAGGTCGGGCGGCCACCTTTGGCAGCGAGGATCGAGCCGCTCTGGCAGGCGTCGAGGATTCCGAGCTTCACCGCGTGGGGCATCGCCCGGATGCGCCGGTACACCTCCTCGAAGGTGAGCGGCGGCCCGCGGAGATGGAGGTGCTTTTCGTCGGCGTGGCCCGAGTAGTAGAAGACGAAGACCGTCTCCGGATCCGCCCCGCGCTGGGCAATCTCATCCAGCACCTTCCTGACCTGGTCGGTCGAAGGGTCTTCGAGGATGTGGATGTCACCTCCCTCGAAGTCGCCGAGCTCCTGGAGCGCTGCTCCGAGGCGTCGAGCATCTTCCCGGGCGTGTCGGAGCGGCTGGTCGTGTGCCCACCCGTCGTTCGCCCCCACGAGCACCGCGTACCGCTTCGCTGCGTGTGCCGGGCCCACGGCCGCGAACAGCAACAGGGCGAAGACTACGAATGGAAATCCCCTCTTCGACAAGAACGATCCTCCGGTCCCGGATCAACGCACACGTGTGTCGTTACTCCGACGCATCGGGGGCGCGCAAATTCAGGGGAAACGTCGGACAAGGGCCTACCCCTTCACGGCCGCCCCATCTGCTGGGCGAGCCATCGCCGCGCCCGACCGACCCGGCTGCCCTCGAGCGCCTTGAGGATCACCCGGGCTGCGCTTCGCCCCGAGGCACCGAACACGCCGCCGCCGGGGTGGGTGGAGGCGCCGGTGAGGAACAGGCCGGGGACGGGCGTGCGGTAGTCCGAGAGCCCCGGCGTTGGACGCAGGGCGAACATCTGATCGATGCCCATCTCCAGGTGCATCACGTTGCCCCGACGAAGTCCCAGCCGCTGCTCGAAGTCGAGCGGGGTCTGGGTGAGGCGCCCTTCGATCTTCCCCCTCAAGTTGGGGGCGTAGCGAAACAGCACCTCCTCCAGCGATGCCGCGGCCTCTGCCGAGGCTTCGGGATCCCAGCTCCGACCGTCGGAGCGCTCATAGGGAAAGTACTGACCCCACAGATAGACGAGGTGCTTCCCCGGCGGCGCGAGGCTCGGATCGACCGAGGTGAAGGACATCGCGATCACGCACGGCGCGCGGGAGGGGCGTCCCGTGGCGTAGTCGAGGTATGCAGCGTCGACGTACTCCAATGAGGGACAGAGCAGCTGCATTCCGTGCGTCGCCTCCGGAGGTGCGCCCGCGTACGCCGGGAGCTCGCGGGTGGCGAACCGGTGCATCATCCCGAAGCCATTGCCTACCCGCAGCCCGGCGAACTGCCTGCGCAGCGGAGCAGGGAAGGCCTCCGCCCCCACCAGGTCGATCGTCTCCAGGATGTGGGTTCCCGAGAGCACGCACTCGCCCTCGAAGGTGCGCCCGTCCTCGAGCACCACCCGGCGCGCCCGGCCGTCGACCCGTTCGACGCGGATGACCCTCGCGCCCACGTAGATCTCACCGCCGTGGGCTTCGATGCAGCGGGCGAGCGCCACGCTCAACGCCCCGGAGCCGCCGACGGCGCGCCGTGCGCCGAAGCGGTGGAGGATTGGAAGCCACGCCAGGAAGCCGCCCGACCCGGGTTCGCTCGGCGGTGGACCCGACTGCGCGGACAGCCATCCGAGCGCCGCCTGCACTGCGGGGTGCTTGAAGCGGGCGCGGATGAAGTTGCCGTAGGGCGTGAGCAGCTCGCGCACCTGCCTTCCGGGAGGGACACGGCCGCCGAAGCCGCCCATCATGTGGAGGAGGGTGGGCGGTCGTTGGAACACTGAGAAGAGCCGGCGGGCGAAGCCCTCCCACTCGCGTACGAAGGCGCGCCACGCCTCGGCGTCCGGCGGCGATACCGCGTGCAGGCTCTCCAGAGTCTGCTCCAGATCCCGGTAGATCCCGAACCCGCCGCCGTCCTCGAGCGGTTGCCAGGCAATGGGATCGACGTCCACGTACACCAGCCCGTAGCGGGCGAGCTCCAGCTCCCGGACGATCGGCGTGAGGTGGATGAGGATGTGCAACGCGCTTCCCACGTCCACCCGATAGCCGGGGAGCAGATCGCTCTCGGTGCACACCGCACCGCCGACAATCGGCCTGCGCTCGAAGACCGCGACGCGCAGGCCGCTGCGCGCCAGGTACGCCGCCGCGGTGAGCGCGTTGTGACCGCCGCCCACGACCAACACATCGAGTGAGGGCATACCCGGAGAAGGCTGGGGCCCCTGACGGCCTGAATCACGGTCGGGCGGTCGCCTCCGTCGCCTTCCATCAATTCGCGCTTTGCATGTGCAGCGGACCCGACACTGCCGCGCGTCGAAGGTAGGCCGCCCATTCCGGGCCCGCAAGAGAGGCCACACCTCTGCGACTCGTCTCATGCCATCGACGCGAACCTTCGACTACCTCCTCGTGGGGGGCGGGCTGCAGAACGCGCTGATTGCGCTCGCCCTGCTCCAGCGTCGGCCCGACGCGAGCATCTGCCTCATCGAGAAGGACGGCGCGCTCGCGGGGAGTCACACCTGGTCCTTTCACCCCGACGACGTCCCCTCGAGCTCGATGAGCTACGTCGGTCCGCTCGTCGAGTACGAGTGGCCGGATTACGAGGTGCGCTTCCCGGGGCTGACCCGTCGGCTCGGCCATCGGTACCGCACCGTCACCTCGTCGCGGGTGGACAGGTGGCTGCAACGGAGCTTCGCCAGCGCGCCGCACTGCGAGCTCCGACTCGGAGCGTCCGCCGAGGAGATCGGACCGGACACGGTGCGTCTGTCGAGCGGCGAGACCCTCGCGGGGCAGATGATCATCGATGCACGAGGCCCCGAGCGCCACGCATCGGGCCCTGCGTTCGGGTACCAGAAGTTCGTCGGGCTCGAAATCCGGCTCGATTCTCCGGCCGGGCCACAGCGGCCCATCGTGATGGACGGCACCGTCGAGCAGGTCGACGGGTTCCGCTTCATGTACGTGCTTCCGCTCGAGCCGGACCGACTGCTCCTGGAGGACACGTACTACTCGGACTCGCCTCTCCTCGAGCGCGAACGGATCCGCGAGCGGATCGAGCGCTATCTCGAGCAGTCCGGATGGGCGCGCCCCGGCCGCTGGCAGGTTGAGCGCGAAGAGCACGGCGTGCTGCCGATCCCGCTCAAGATCATGGGGCCGCCGCAGGCGAAGAAGCCGCTGCTGGGCGGATACGCGGGAGGGTGGTTCCATCCGACGACGGCCTACTCGTTTCCCACCGCGGTCCGGCTGGCGGAGCACGTCTCTACCCGGCCCGTTGATGTCCTCTTCGATCAGGAATGGGAGGCGCTCGTGTCCCAGCTCCGGTCGCAGGGTGCGTATTGCGTCTGGTTGAACCGACTTCTGTTCCTCGGCGTCGAGCCCGCACAGCGCTGGCGTGTGCTCGCGCGGTTCTATCGACTGCCGGAGGCGACCATTCGCCGGTTCTACGCGCTGCAACTCACCCCCGCGGATCGCAGCCGGATCCTGATTGGTCGGCTGCCGGAGGGAGTGTCCCTCCGCGGATTGTGGAACGTGGCCCGCAGCCTCACGGAGCCCTGGTATGCGAGTGCACGCTGAATCGTCGGTAGGTTCCCGCGAAGCACCCACGTCCCTGCTGGACCTGCTGGAAGCGCACCTGGGCTCGTCCGAGTGCAGGTCTCTGCTTCACGGTATGCCGGAGTCGCTCGCTCGACGGGCCCTCCCCGATCCTGCGAGGGACTTCCTCTCTCGGGACGGCAGACAGTTCCGCGCACGGCTCGTGCGGATCGCGTGGGAGCTGGCCCTCTCCGGTCGGGACGATCGGCCTCCGCTCGCTCCGGAGCTTCCCCTGTTGATCGAGCTCATTCACGCCGGGTCGCTGATCGTCGACGACGTGCAGGACGATGCCCGCGAGCGACGGGGAGCGCCCGCGCTGCACCTCACGTGGGGAACGCCCGTCGCCATCAACACCGGCAACTGGCTCTACTTCCTCCCGCAGCTGATGCTTCAGCAAGCCGGACTGGCCCCGACCCTCGAGCTGTCGCTTCATCGCGCGATCTCCCGTGCGCTGGTGTGGTGTCACCAGGGACAGGGACTCGATCTGCAGGCGCGGAGCTTCGAGCTGGAGCGAGCGCAGATCGGCAACGTCGTCTCGGTGATCTCCCGGCTAAAAACCGGAACGCTGATGGAGTTGGCTGCCACCGTGGGCGCCACCGCCGCGGGCGCGGACGAGAAACAGACGGCCGCCCTGGTTCGCTTCGGAAACGATCTCGGAGTAGGCCTGCAGATGCTCAACGATCTCGTCGGAATCCGAGCAGCCTCCGAAAGGCGCTGCGAGGACCTTCGTTCGGCGCGAGCGACCTGGTGCTGGGCGTGGGCCGCGGAGCAGTTCGTTCCGCCCGAGTACGAACGCCTCAAAGCACAGGCCCAGGAGGTGGCCGAGTGTGGCACCGATCCCCGGCCACTCGCAAAGGCGCTGGCCTGCGTGATCGAACCCGGTGTGAGGGCGTCACGCATTCATCTCCAGGGTGCGCTCCAGCGACTTCGCGCCGAGCTGGGACCATCTCCCGGAATGACTTCCCTGCAGGCCGAAGTGGAGCGGCTCGTGGAGAGCCATGTCTGAGCGCATCTCGGGCGGCCGCAGGGTCGCCGTCATCGGCAGCGGCTTCGGCGGGCTCGGAGTGGCGATCCGCCTGCAGGCGGAAGGATTCCACACCACGATCTTCGAAGCCCGGGACAAGCCGGGCGGCCGCGCCTACGTCTACGAAGACCAGGGGTTCGTCTTCGACGCAGGCCCGACCGTGATCACCGCGCCCCATTGCCTCGACGAGCTCTTCACCCTGGCCGGGAAAAGAACCGACGAGGTGGTTCCGATGGTCCCGGTGAATCCGTTCTATCGGCTCATGTGGTCCGACGGTGACAGCCTCGACTACGTCGGCGACTCAGAGACGATGCGCAACCAGGTCCGGGCGCGCTCACCACGCGACGAGCGCGGCTATGTCCGCTTCGTTGATTACGCGCGCCGCGTCTTCGAGGCCGGGTACACCGAGCTCGCCGCCACGCCGTTCCTGCGTTTCAGCGACATGGTGCGCGTCGCCCCACACCTCTGCATGCTCAGGGCCGACCGGTCCGTGTATGCGACCGTGGCGAGCTTCGTGAAGGACGAGAAGCTTCGGCAGGCCCTGAGCTTCCACTCACTGCTGGTGGGCGGGAATCCGTTCGAGACGAGTGCCATCTATACGTTGATCCATTTCCTCGAGCGCAAGTGGGGCGTGTACTTCCCGCTCGGGGGGACCGGCGCGCTCGTCCGGGCGCTGTGTCAGCTCCACCGATCGCTTGGCGGAGAGCTGCGGCTCGACTCGCCGGTGCTCGGAATCCGGACCGGGGAGCATCGGGGGCGGCCGCTCCACTTCGTGACGAGCGCCACCGGTCGAGATGAAGTGTTCGACGTGGTGGTCTCCAACGCCGATGTCCACCACACCTATGACGTCCTGTTCAGGGATCACGCGCACGCGCAGGCGACGTCCCGACGGCTCGAGCGGATGGACTGGTCGATGTCCCTCTTCGTCCTCTACTTCGGCGCGCGGCGGACCTGGGATGTGGCCCACCACACGGTCCTCTTCGGACCGCGCTACCGCGAGCTGCTGGAGGACATCTTCCACGGCGACGAACTGCCGGACGACTTCAGCCTGTACCTGCACGCGCCCACGGTGACCGACCCGTCGCTCGCGCCGCCGGGATGCAGCACCTTCTACGTGCTCTCGCCCGTGCCCCATCTGGGGAACGCGCGCATCGACTGGCGCGAGGCGGGTCCGGAGTACGCAGATCGCCTGCTCGAGGCGCTCGAAGCCGTTCTTCCCGGCCTGCGCGAGCACCTCGTGGTGAAGCGCTGGTTCACCCCCGAGGACTTCCGGACCGAGCTGCGTTCTCACCTGGGATCCGCGTTCTCGTGCGCGCCCACCCTCACCCAGAGCGCCTGGTTCCGCCCGCACAACCGCGATCCCCGCATCCCCGGGCTGTACCTGGTCGGCGCGGGGACCCACCCCGGTGCGGGAGTTCCCGGCGTCCTCAACGGGGCCAAGGCGACGGCCCGACTCGTCGCGGAGGACCATGCCCGATGAAGCGCTCCAATCCCGTGCTCTCCCCCGAGGTGCGCCGCGCGTGCGCAGACATTCTGGGCGCGCGTTCGAAGAGCTTCGCGCTCGCGTCGCGCCTGCTCTCGACGGAGGTCCGGGACGAGGCCTCGGTGCTCTACGCCTGGTGCCGTCGAGCGGACGACGCCGTCGATTCTCCGGGCGAGCCAGGGGAGAAATGGGCTGCGCTGGAACGGCTCGATGCCGAACTGGACGCGGTGTTCGCGGGGACGCCTCAGCAGGACCCGATTCTCGGCGCCTTCCAGTCGGTGGTAGGAGGCCGGGACATCCCCGAGCATTACCCCCGGGAGCTCGTCGCCGGGATGCGGATGGACGTCACCGGCGCCCGGTACGACAGCCTCGAGGACCTGCGCCTGTACTGCCTCCGGGCGGCAGGGACCGTGGGGTTGATGATGAGCCACGTGCTCGGCGTGTCGAGCCCGCGGGCATCCCAGCATGCATGCGATCTGGGCATCGCGATGCAGCTCACCAACATCTGTCGCGACGTGCACGAGGACTGGTCGATGGGCCGGCTCTATGTGCCGCTCCGACTGCTGGCCGAGGCAGGCGCGCCCGACGCGGGTGAGCGGCTTGAGCGCGGTGAGCCCCTCGGCGCCGATCTCCGGGCGCCCTTCGCGAGCGTCGTGATCCAGCTTCTCGAGGAGGCGGACCGCTACTACGCCTCGGGCGACGAGGGCCTCCCAATGCTCTCGCTTCGCAGCTCCTTCGCGATCCGGACTGCCCGGAACGTGTATTCGGCGATCGGCCGGGAGGTCGCGCGACGAGGCTGCGACGTGCTGGAGGGACGTGCGGTGGTTCCCGGGCACCGGAAAGTCGCGCTTCTGGTGCTCGCGCTGCTCGCCACGATGGCTGAGCTTCCACGGCGCGTGCGGGCCTACGCTTCGAACCAGGCGGTCGCTGGCGCTTTTCTGCCCAGCATCTCCGGGTAGCCCAGCGTGCCGAACACCAGCCGATCTCCCTCGGCGCGGGCGAACCGGAGCGCCTGGAACTGGTAGCGGATGACGAGCTTCTGCAACTCGGCCCCGCCGAAGAACCGCGATGCCAACCTGTCCATGGCTGGCCTCCCCCCTTGCGGCTCTGGCCGCGTTACCGGTTGTGGAGCCGGCTACCACGTCGGTGGGGGCTGGCCGCTTCATCCCATCTATCGTCTGGTTTGATCACCCGTTCATCAACCCTTGGAGCGCACCCGGCCGCCGGAATCACACCTCGTGTGTTTCGGCTTCTTTGGGGGTCGCCACTGGCCTGGCCCGGGCCTACGCTCGGCGTCCTTCACTGTGATGGATTGGAGCGCAACGTGACGACACCCGTGAAGACGGTCCTCCTGCTCTCGATGGCGATGTGGATGGGCTGTGGCAGCAGCCTGAAGGCCGCGAGGTCTCCGACCGGCGAACGTATCGCCGTCGCTGTGATCTTCGAGCTCGATCCGGCCGTGCGGAACATGGATCAGGTCGAACAGGTCATCGGGTTCATGCAGCCGGACCTCGAGAGGATCCTGCGTGGCGCGGGTTATGTAGTGAAGCGGGGCACGACGCGCGGCGAGTTTACGCCTTCGCCCAACCATTACGCGGTCGTGATCCGGGTCACCCGCTATGACCCGGGCAGCAAGGCCGCTCGAATGATGGTCGGGTTAGGCGCAGGGACGCTCGTGCTGGACACCCAGAACGAACTCCTGGGTGCACCCGAGAACGTGCTGTTCCAGAGCAACTCGAGCGTTGGCAGCTCTCGCGACTGGAACAACGCAGCCCGAAAGATCAATCTGCAGGTCGCCAGGGAGATAACGAGCTTCCTCTCCGCGCGTTGAGGGCTCAACCCGGAGGATGGGCCACTGAATAGGCGTGGCGGCCCGCTACCGTCCTCCGTTGCCTCTGTTCGCAGGTGCGCCCGTTCGCCCTCACCGGGTCAGGGCGTCGGCGAGAACGTTGACCACTCCGGTGCCTGGGCGGCACCGCGCCGGCCCCTGAGAAGAACGCAGCTGTTCAGTCCATCGATATCGAATCATTCACCCGATGGGTAAGCATGGGATGCGCGTAGACACCGTCCCGACGCTCGATGCGGGGCAATGTGCCGGCGACATCGCCGTGCATGCCGATGTCGGTGGCCTGCTGGTGTCGATGACGCGTTACGCCCCGGACCTGCCGGTCCCGGGCACCCACTGTCACGTCAATGCGCATATCAGCCTGTTCCTGGCTGGACGCTTCATCGTCAGCCGCGAGAACGAGGTCTCGGCCTGTCGGCGCAGGGAGGTCACGCTCTTCCGGAGCGAGCAGCCGCATAAGACCTTCCCGGACAGCGCGGATGCCTGTGCGATCAATGTCGAAATCGCGCCATCGTTCATGCGTCGCCACGGCTTGACCGAAAACGCGCTGGACGCGGCATTGCGCGAAGCGCCCGGTGCCAATCTGGTGTTCTTCGGTGCCTATGAATGCATGCAGGGCGGCGAGCCGCTGTCGTCGCTCTCGTTCGAGACAGCGCTGCTGCGACTGCTGTTGTTGCCTGGACGCGAACCGGGACGAGGCATTCCCGACTGGGCCCGGCGAGTATCTGCGACGCATCAAAACGCAGAAGGCGGTGGAGAGGATTCGCGGCGGCAAGCCTCCCTGGGCGAGATCCGGCGGCTGTGACCGGCTAATCCGGTTCTATCCCGCGCCGCGCCCGCATAGCAGGATGGCGTGAACGCATGTACTTGGCGTGCTGGCATGCATGTTTGCGACGGGAGGCATCGAATGACAGTACAGACATTCTTCATGGATATGGTCCAAGGCATCGCCGCGACGGCGGTCCCGGGGGCATCGTCTGTCGCGCTCGAATATCACGTCGCCAGCAACGGATTCTGGGCGGCGGACAAGGCGGTGGGCCTCGCGCTGCCGGCGCTGTTGCTGCTGACAGGGCTCGGCGCGCGGTCGTACGCGCGTATCTCCAGACGTTTCGGTGATCGCAAGTGGCTCGCCATCGCGGCGTTCGCAGCGATGTATTTCGCGCTCGATCGTTCTCTGCGCGCGATCGTCGGTTATTTCTGGGATGCCGCCTACAGCAGGGCATCGCAAGGCCCGTTGCCTGCGATGCCGGAGTGGGCGCTGGGCAAGTTCGGCGAGACGGTTCCCGTGGTGCTTGCGATGACGGTCGCAGTGGTCATCGGGTACGCGTTGCTCTCCAGCGCGTTGTTCGCCCGATCGCCACGTCGGGCCTGGATCGGGTTCGGAGCGATGGCGTCGCTGTTATTCGTTGGCGCACTGCTGGCCGAGCCGTACACGCAGGACTACTTGCCGCTGGGCACGTCGCCCGTCGAGATGCGGCTTGCCGAAGCGGGCGCCACGGTCGGCATCCCGCGCGACCGGATCGTCCTGCAGACATGCGAGCCCGCGGCCGCGTGTCCGCCGGGTCGGGTGATCGGCGTTGGACCGACTCGACTCATGCTGATGAACGCATCGTTATTGCATACGGATCCGCCCGACTGGACGCTGCAAGTCTTCGCGCACGAGGCCAAGCATTTCGTGAAGGACGACAACATCAAGGCGATGTTGTTGCTGGTGTTTCTGTCGTTCCTGTTCGCCTGGTCGATCTATTGTTCCAGCGCAGCGATATCGGAACGTTGGGGTGGCCGCTTCGGTATTGCTGGACTGTCGCAGCCACCATCGCTTCCGCTCATCGTCCTGCTCTTTGGGCTGATTCAACTCGTGATCCTGCCGCCGGTGAATGCCTTCCGACAATGGGTGGAACTGGAGGCCGACCGGTTTGCGTTGGAAATGACCCGGCAGAACGCCGTGCAGGGCGCGATGCTGGCGGAACATGCCCATGGCGGACTGGTGGTGCCCGAGTCGAGCGCATTCGCCATGCGTTTCCGCAACAGCCACCCCTCCGTCGCGGAGCGGATCCGCCTGAGCAACGACTACCGACCATGGGCCGAAGGCAAGCCGTTGCGGTACGCCGACGATGTCCCGAAACGGAACGACGACTGAGTCGCGATGCGTGATTTCCGTGTGGTCTTGCCGGTGACGGTGCACATGCAATTGGCCAGGCTGCCCTGGTATTCCGAACGGGTGGGAGTGGGACCGCACCGGCAATTCGAAAGCGGGAGAATCCGACTACGGGCACGTCGTCGTTGCTCCCGACAGTCGGCGCGTGGCCTCCGTTCCAGGCCGTGGGGGCCCAGGTCCACGGGCAACGAAGCGATCCCCGAAATCTGCAATCCACTTCCTTGCACCGACTGTAATGAAGGGCTCGATCCCCATGTTGGTCACCCGGACCGAAAACACTCCAAACGGCTCCAGCTCGGCTACAGATTCGACCCGGTTCGCCATGGGATCGGAGTCGTCGTGCGTGACTTCAACCTGTCCCGGGAACGTGGCCAGGAATCAATCCGTCTCGACCGTCTCGCCTTTCAGGTGCCGCCTCCTCCCGTCTGCGCTCAGGACACGCACCTGTCTACCCGCATTGCTTGTGCGAGTCCGCATTTCGTGAGGTCAGGGCGACGCGAGTTGCTTCAGTGACGCGCAGCTCTCACCATCCCCCAGGCGGCACGCCTTTTCGAACAACGGCTTCGCCTCTCCCGTGTTGCCTCGAGCGGCGGCCATGAATCCGAGCGTGAAACAGGCGATCGCGTGGTCGTGATCGCAGGCGGCGATGAAGAGGCGCACCGCTCGCTCAGGTTCGCGCTCTCCGCCCTCGCCGTTCATGAGCAGGAAGCCCAGGTTCGAGCAGTGCTCCCACAGCTCCGGCCTGATCTCATCAAAGAGCTCGAGGTGCGCCCGGATCTCTACCTCGCCGGGCATACCCATGGCGGGCAGGTGAGATTGCCGAAGTACGGCGCGCTCGTGACCATGTCGAAGCACGACAAGCAGTACGAGATGGGTCGCTACACAGTCGACGGCACGGTCCTGTACGTGAACCGCGGAATTGGAACCGATGGCGGCAGGCTCCCGCGGATCCGGTTCATGGCGCGTCCGGAGATCACGGTGCTCGACATCGTCGGCGCGCGACATGAAACGCGTGCCCCTCGTGGTTGAAGGAGCCAAAGCCGCCCAGGTGACCACAGGCGGGGCTCGCAGCGTGATCAGCGATAGCGCTCGTTTGCCCAGCCGCGCGAGCAACTTGCCGAGGACATTCGGTCCTATCTGCGCACCGCGCCGAGCTCGTCGGTTCCGGGGACCCCGGGCTCTCGCACAGGTCAGCTCACACTCTCCGCGCTGTAGCGGGCGAGCAGACCGGAGCGCACCGCCTGTTTGTGGATGTGCGTGAAGAAGGCCGCGGCGAGGACGATGTACAGCAGCGCCAGCCCCACGCCCCAGAGCAGCGCGCCCCACGACGCCGTGCCGCCGGCGACGATCGCCCGCAGGTTTTCAAAGACGTAGGCCGGCGGCAGTCCCTTCGAGATCACCTGCATCCACGACGGCAGCGTCGACAGCGGGTAGAACACTCCAGCGAACGGCGAGAGCAGCGCAGGGATCGGCCAGACGAACCACTCCGCGGCAGGCCCCAGCCTCAGCACCACGGCGCTGGCGATGATCCCGAGCGCAATCCCAAACAAGAAGAGAACCCCGAGAAACGGCACGATCGCCACGCCCCAGGTGAAGAACGACAGTCCGAAGACCGTGGACGCCAGGACCACCATCACCACCAGCCCGATCGTGCTGGTGGCGACGCTGGAGAGGACCAGCCCGGTGACGTACTCGGAGATCTTCAGCGGCGAGGCGAAGACGTTGAGGAAGTTGCGCGACCACACGTCCTCGAGGAAAGCCATGCTCACCCCATGCATCACCCGAGTGAAGAAGTCCCATAGGAGCACGGCACCCAGCAGCACCGGGACAAAGTCGAACCCGGGCGAGGTGACCTGGTTGAGGAACTTCGTGATGAATCCCCAGAGCACGATGTCTACCGCCACCCACGCGAACAGCGGGATGACCCGGGAGAGGCTGCCGCGGATCAAGTAGAACTGGCGGAGCGTGACCGCCAAAGCGCGGCGCAATTGCACGGCTTAACCTCCTCCCAGCGTGAGCGGCTCGCGCGCGACGGTGATGAAGAGCTCCTCGAGCGTCTTCTTCCCGTGGTTGCGCGGCAGAGTTCTCGGGTCTCCTTCGAGCAGGATCCTTCCACGCGCGAGGAACAGCACCCGATCGCAGACCTCCTCGACCTCGTACATGTTGTGCGAAGTCCAGAGCACGCCGCGCTCGCCGTGCGACGCGCTTTCTCGGATGCGGGCCCGGACGTCCCTCGCCGTCGACGGATCGAGCGATGCGGTCGGCTCGTCGAGCAGCAGGAGCTTCGGGCGGTTCAGCATCGCCTTCGCCAGTCCCACCCGGGTCTGTTCCCCCGAGGAAAGGACGCCGCACTTCACCTGCCGGAACCGCCGGAGATCGAACTGCTCCAGCAGCTCCTCGATCCTGCTCGCCAGATCCCGGACGCCGTAGATCAGCCCGAAGAACTTGAGGTTCTGCTGAACCGTCAGATTGCCCGGGAGGGGCGCGTACACCGCCGCGAAGTTGGTGCGGCTCAACGCTTCGGAGCGCCGGGTCGCGACGGGCAGGTCCTCGATGCGGATGGCCCCCGAGGTCGGCTCGAGCACGCCGAGGATCATGTTGAGGGTGGTGGTCTTGCCGGCGCCGTTCGGCCCCAGCAGTCCGACGATCTCGTTGCGCCTGACTTCGAAGGACACCCCGTCGACCGCGAGGTTGTCGCCGTAGCGCTTCCGGAGCTCGACGACCGACAACACTGGCGGGGAGGAGCCGGAGGCGTCCATCGGGACGGGCAAGATGTGCAGCCGCCTCTGCCCGTTCAACCCGAGCTGGAGTGGTGAACTGTTCTCTGGCACCTCCGTCCGCTGGCCGTACCGGGAGGGAGCACCGACTTTCCCCCCCACGGTCGGCGAGCGGCGGCTTGCGGTCCGGTTCTCCACACCGGTGCACACGCTAGAGCGGATGACGCAGATGCACGAGGTGGACTACCGGATCTACGGCGATGACATGCAGTTCGTGGAGGTCGAGCTCGACCCGAACGAGGCGGCGGTCGCCGAGGCGGGCGGGATGATGTTCATGGAGGATGGGATCCAGATGGAGACCATCTTCGGCGACGGCTCGCAGAAGCAGAGCGGGTTCCTCGGGGCGCTGATGGGGGCGGGGAAGCGACTGCTCACGGGCGAGTCGC
>JBAWAM010000112.1:0-12414 GCA_049589315.1 Myxococcaceae bacterium | reverse complement strand
GCGCCGCACCGCCTGATCCACCGGAGCATCCGACTCATGTTTCTTCGACTCGCGCCTGTCGCCGTGCTCGCCCTCACTGCCTGGGGCTGCAACCCGCCCGAGCAGACCCCAACGCCGAACGGACAGGATGCGGGCGTCGATGCCGGCGTGAACGTCACCGCCGATGCAGGCATCAGCCTCGCCCCCGAGCTGGGAACCGGAGATCGCTCGCCGGGCTCAGTGACCTTCACTGAGATTGCCAACTTCGACTCCGGGCTGCGGCGTCCCCGCGACCTCGCCTTCAACCCGATGCGGCCGGACGAGCTCTGGATCGTCAATTACGACGACGACAGCATGGTGATCGTGTTCGACGCGAGCACGGACGCGCGGACGAGCGAGAAGCGCATCGACCCTTACGCCACCCACTTCATGGCGTTCCCCTCGTCGATCGCGTTCGGCTCGGAGGAGACGACCATCGGCTTTCCCGGGACCTTCGGCACGTGCCAGGAGTCGCGCAACACGTACGGCGACCAGGCGCCGCCCAATGACTTCATGGGCCCCGCCCTGTGGTCTTCGGACCTCTCGATCTTCGCGTCCACGAAGCCGGAGCACAATCCGCTCGGACTCGGTACGCACCTGGACATGCTGCACGGCAGCCCGAACTGCATGGGAATCGCGTGGGAACGCGACCACATCTACTGGGCGTTCGGCGGAAAGAAGCAGAGCGGAACGACGAGCAAGGAGCGGCAGGAGCCGATCCCGGCGATCGTGAAGTACGACTTCGGCGCCGACCACGGAATCGGCATGGACGATCACTCGGACGGCTCGATCTACCAGTACCTCACCAACGAGGTGGCCTCGATCCCCGGCATCCCGAGCCACATGGCGTTCGATCCTTCCGACTCGACGCTCTACATCGCAGACACCGGCAACGCGCGCATCATTGCGCTCGACACCCGGAGCGGGACGATGGGCCCGTCTCTCCAGCCGCAGGAGCCGCTGGTGGCGTACCGGCGGGTCGACAACGCCACGGTGGTCGACATCGTGCCGAACACGTCGCCGTTGGCCGGAATCCCGTCCGGTCTCGAGTTGCAGAACGAGCTCATCTACTCCTCCGACAACAACGGCAGCCGGATCAGCGCGTTCACGAAGTCGGGCGAGCTGGTGAACCACCTCGACACCGGCCTGCCCGCCGGCTCGCTGTCGGGCATGGCGTTCGGCCCAGACGGCAAGCTCTACTTCGTGGACATGCTGGGTAACCGCGTCCTGCGCATCGATCCCAGGTAGTCGGCTCGAAGCGGCTGCGGTCAGGGGTCACCCGAATCACCGCGGCGGAAAGATCCTTTGCTTGAACAAAACCGACGTGGTTGCGTCGACAAGCATGGTTTTTTCCAAGCAGGTACACACGAGGGAACTCATGACGCGGTCGCTTCGAGGTTGGGTGGTTGTGGTTGGACTCACGACGTCGCCGGTCTGGGCACAAGATGAGACGACGGACACCCAGACGGAGGACGTCAATCTGGAGATTGGAATGCCCGGGATGGATGGTTTTCCGGGAGCCAACATGAACGTCAACGTGAAGGTCCAGCAGACCAGCACGAAGTCGGTCACTTCCGAGCGGTCGTCAGTAGAACCGGCATCCTTGACGCAAGAGGAGCCGGACTGTGGTGCGGGCAAAGATCCCGGTTGCACCATGCGGCGAAATTTCAATGCACCGATGGATGCCGAGACGTTCCGCGGCTTCATCGAGTCGCTTCGGGCGAACAACAATGAAATCAACCGCGTCGAGATCGCCAGGTCGACGCTCGAGGAGAACTACCTGACTGCCAGACAACTCGGTCTCGTGCTCGATCTCTTCGAGAACGAAATCTACCGATTCGACGTCGCGAAGATGGCCGCTCCTCGCCTGGTGAACCCAAAGCACGCGCTCGGCCTCAGCAGCAAGTTCACGAACAGCATCTTCGCGACCGACTACACCAGGCTGATGAACGCACAGCGGTAGTCGTCAATCGCCCGCGCTCCCGAGCTGTCTCCAGCGCCGTGCGACGCCTGCTGACGGGCTACCCGCCCACGTCCCACAGCACCCCCGCGGACAGGCTGAACGTGCCTGCGGTGGGATAGGTCGTGGAGGCGAAGTACTCGAGCGCGCCCACGAAGCGCACCGGCCCGCTGCTGGCGTATCCGACTGAGAGTCCCAGCGAGGGCATCTGGAGCGACTCGCGCCGGCCATCCCCGTCGATGTCCTCGAAGGACATCCGCTGGACGTAGCGGGGCCCGGCGAAGAGCTCCTTGCCGTCAGCGAACTGGAAGCCGTACCAGAGCGGAATCGAGAGCTGGAGCTCCGCGATCGAGCTCTCCGAAACGAACCCCGCGCCTCCGCCGGCTGAAATCAAATGCCGGCCGCCCCGGGCGGGACGGGACCAGACCTCGGCCTTGCCGTCCACCATCACGCCGAGGCGGACGCTCGCGGGCCGGGCATCGAAGCTGAAGGAGCCTCCCGGCAGGGTGGCCGAAGCGCTCGCGGTGAGCCCCAGATCCACTCCGTCCGAGATGCCGTGCCGGCCGCTGAGCTTGAGCTCCGGCACCGGGATGCCGTTGGGAAGCGACGCGCACTGCGGAGGAAAGCTCATTCCACACCAGGGAGAGGCGCTGAGCTGTGCCCCCAACCGGTAGGCCCCGGGCGCGACCGTCGACGCCGTCTGAGCCGGCAGGACGGTGCTGCACCCGGTGGCCAGCACGCCTCCGAACGCCACCAGAGACCAGAGGGAACGTGGGGGCATCATGCGGTCTGGGCGAACGTCTCCATGAAGCCGACCAGGGTCTTGATGTCCTCGACGGACACCGCGTTGTACGCGGACACGCGGATGCCGCCCACGCTGCGGTGTCCCTTCAGCCCAATCATCCCGGCCTTCTTCGCCTGCGCCACGAACAGGGTCTCCAACTCCTCCGAGGGGAGCCGGAACACGATGTTCATGAGCGACCGGCTCTCGCGCTCGACCGGGGCGCGGTAGAAGTCGCTCAACCGATCGAGGGCCCCATAGAGCAGCTCGCCCTTCTCCCGGTTCCGACGCTCCATTCCGGGAAGACCGCCCTCGGACTGGATCCACTGGAGCACGTTGCGCACCAGGTAGATCCCGAAGGTCGGCGGGGTATTGTAGAGCGAGTTCGCCTCGGCGTGCGTCGTGTAGCGGAGGATCTTCGGGATGTCGGGGCGTCCCTGGGCGAGGAAGTCCTTCTTCGCCACCACCACCACCACGCCGGAGGGACCCAGGTTCTTCTGCGCGCCGGCGTAGATCAGGTCGAACTTCCGGACGTCGAACTTGCGCCACAGGAAGTCGGAGCTCATGTCCGCCACCAGCGGTACCCGGCCGGTGTCGGGGAACTCCATGAACTGAGTCCCGTAAATGGTGTTGTTGCTGGTGATGTGGGCGTAGGCGGCCTTCGGATCCAGGTCCAGCTCCGTCGCCTTCGGCACGCGCGTGTAGACATTGCCGACCTTCGTGGAAACCGCGATGCGCGGGGTCCCGACGATCTTCGCCTCGTCGAACGCCTTCTCCGACCACACCCCGGTCATGACGTAGTCGGCCGAGGTCCCCGGCTTGAGGAAGTTCATCGGGACCATGGCGAACTGCAGGCTGGCGCCGCCCTGGAGGAACAGGACCTGGTGCGTGTCGGGTATGTCCAGCAGCTCCGTCAGCAGCGAGATGGCCTCGTTGTGGACCTTCTCGTACGGCTTGTCCCGGTGGCTCTGCTCCATGATCGACATGCCGGTCCCCTCGAAGTCGGTGAACTCGGCGGCCGCCTTCTCCAGGGCCGGAAGCGGCAGACCGGCAGGGCCGGGGCTGAAGTTGATAGCGCGCATGGACGCTTCCATCTCACATTTCGGGCCCGACAGGTGCTGACTCGAGGTCCCTCGCCCCCTGACCTGCTGGCCAGCGCGCACGTTGCCCAGTCAAAGATTTTACAAAAAGCTGTAAAAAAGCCTGGAGCCGGGCATAAGTGAGCCCCATGTCTCGAGGAGCCCTACACCGATGAACGACCACGCGCTGAACGCCAACGTAGGGCTGAAGCTGCGCGGACTGCGCCTCGCCCGGAACATCAAACAGACGGATGCCGCGCGCGAGATGGGGGTCTCGCCCGCGTACCTGAACCTGATCGAGAAGGGAAAGCGGGTCATGCCCTTTCCCCTGCTGTGGAAGGCGCTGCGCTTCTACGAGCAGGACCCCGAGCAGTTCATGTCGACCCTCGGCGAAGGCCGGGTGGACGAGGCGCTGGCGAAGCTGCTCGACGAGCCACTGCTCAAGACGCTCGACATCGACAGCGAATCGCTGCAGCAACTGTCGGCGGAGCCGAAGCTGGCGGGCACCGTCGCGGCCCTGTTCAACCTCTACAAGAACACCCGCACGCAGCTGGAGAACGTGCTCACCCAGCTCAACGCCGAGGAGCGCGCGCGGGCGGAGGGGGCGTCCCCCACCGCGGGATTTCCCGGTGTGCGGTTCGACTACTCACCGTTCGACGAGGTCACCGACTTCCTCGAGCACCACAAGAACTGGTTCCCCGAACTCGAAGAGCAGGCCGAGGCGCTGCGGCGCGACTTCAAGTTCGGGCGGCAGGTCGTCTCCTCCCAGCTCGTCCAGCTCCTGCACGACCGCTTCGGCTACCGCGTCGAGGAGGAGGCCCCCACCGAGGGGAGCAGCGTGGTGCGCCGGATCGATCCGGAGAACCAGGTGCTCTACGTGTCCCCGATGCTGACCGAGCAGCCGCTGAGGTTCCAGCTCGCGTCGTCGATCGGGCTTCTGGTGATGGACCGCGAGCGGCTGCTGGAGCGCATCGTCGGGAGTTGGAAGACGCGCCACGCGGAGACGCTGCGGCTCATCAAGGTGAACCTGGCGAACTACTTCGCCGGCGCCCTGATGCTGTCGTACGGCGAGTTCTTCAAGGATGTGCAGCGCACCCGCTACGACGTGGAGCTGCTGGCGAACCTGTTCGGGTCGACCTACGAGACGGTGGCCCACCGCCTGTGCAACCTGTCCGACCCGGCGCGCCGGGGGATCCCCTTCCACTTCCTCCGCTCCGACATCGCCGGCAACATCTCCAAGCGCTACAGCGGCACCGGAATCAAGTTCGCCAGCAACGCGGGCTCGTGCGGCAAGTGGGCGGTCCACCTGGCCTTCCTCAACCCGTCCATGCTGACCCGTCAGTACTCGATGATGTCGGATGGGACGACGTACTTCTGCTTCGCCAAGGTGCAGCTCCAGCCGATCGAAGGCTCCATCGTCCGGGGGAACGCGTACTCCATCGGGCTGGGCACCCACGCGGAGAACGCGAAGTTCCTCGCCTATGGTTTGCCCACCAACGACCTGAAGCGGGACGCCATCCCCACCGGGGTCTCCTGCCGCTTCTGCGAGCGGACCGACTGCAACCAGAGGGCCGCCGCCAGCTACCGCTTCGCCTTCTCGTTCGATGAGTACACCAAGAAGGAGTGCTTCTTCTCACCCCTGCTGGTCCACGAGTCCAAGCACGACCCCAACCACGGCCACCACAACGGCCGGGGAGCCGACAAGAAACCCGCCCGTCGCGGAACCTCCTGAGTCGGCTAAGATGTAGTTTTCCGAGGGACCGGGAAACTCATTGAGTCAGCTTGGGAAGTACACGCTTGTTCGAAAGCTCGCGACCGGCGGGATGGCCGAGGTGTTCCTCGCCAAGTCCGTCGGTCCCAGGGGCTTCGAAAAGTCGCTGGTGCTCAAGCGAATCCTTCCGCACCTCGCCGAAGACCCGATCTTCGTGGAGATGTTCCTGTCGGAGGGGCGGTTGGCCGCGCTGCTCGACCACCCGAACGTGGTCCAGATCTTCGAGTTCGGAGAGGTCGACGGCGCCTACTACATCGCGATGGAGTACATCGATGGCCCGAACCTGCGCGCCCTGTCGCGGCGGGCCGTCGAGCAGAAGCATCGGCTCCCGCTCGCGTTGTGCGCGAAGATCGTGGCGACCGCGTGCGACGGCCTGGCCTACGCGCATGACTTCGCGGATCCCACCACCGGCAAGCCGCTGAACCTGGTCCATCGCGACATCAGCAGCGACAACATCATGCTCTCCCGCAGCGGGAGCGTGAAGGTCGTGGACTTCGGGATCGCCAAGGCGGCGAACCTCACGCCGCATACCCGGACCGGGAGCCTGAAGGGAAAGCTCGCCTACATGCCGCCGGAGCAGTTCCGCCGGACGGACATCGATCGGCGCTCGGACATCTTCGCCCTCGGGGTGGTGCTCTACGAGCTCATCGCCGGACGGAAGCCGTTCCACGTCGGGAGCGAGGTGGAGGTGATGCAGGCGATCCTCTACGAGCCGCCCATTCCCATCTCGTCGCTGCGTGACGGCGTCCCCGAAGCGCTGCGCGACATCCTTGACAAGGCGCTCGCGAAGGAGCGCGACGAACGCTATCCCGACTGCCGCGCCTTCCAGCACGACCTCGAGCAGTTCATCGTCTCGACGGGCGAACCGGTGAGCAGCTTCCACCTGGGAAACCTGGTGGCGGAGTTGATGGGCGAAACGACGCCCTGGCGGACGATGACGCCGTCGTCACAGCTCATGCCCTTCCAGGACCGCCCCGCGACGCCTCCGCCGCCCGCCAGGCGGCGATCCGAGCTGGCGCCGACCACTCGGACAAGGCCGATCCCTGATCGCGCGCCCGAGAACGCGGGTGAAGCGACCGTGCTCGCATCGCCCACCACCTCGCTGGCCGACGTCCCGGCCTTCGCGACGGTGGTAGGGATGCAGCCGGCCACGAAGGTCGTACGCAGAAGAAGCAAGGCTCCCCTGGTGATTGCGGCTGCGGTCGCCGCGCTCGCCGTCATCGGCGTCGTCGCGTTCCCCGGGGCGAAGAACAACGCCTCGGAGGACGTCCCGCAGAAGGTCGCCGCAGGGGTGCCGCCGGTCCCTGCTGCGCCTGTGGAACCCGTCGCGGAGCGCGTTCCTTTGCCACCTGCCGAGCCAGCGCCATCACCCGCCGAGCAGCCGAAGCCCCGGGCCGAGCCCATCCCCGTCCCTCGCGAAGAGCCGAGGCGAGAGGTCCGGAAGAAGCCGCAGCCGCCGAAGGCATCGCTCCGCCTCGAGACCACTCCCCGCGCGCGGATCAAGCTGAACGGGAAGTTCGTCGGGAGATCTCCGCTCACGCTTCGCAACCTGGAGCCGGGCGACGTCCGCGTGGAGGCCTACGATCGCGAGCTCGGGTTCAGCAAGGAGGAGCGCTTTCGACTCGAAGCCGGCGACAACGGAACGAAGCGGATCGTGGTCGAGAAGGTCCCGGTCGAATTCCGGGTGCGCCCGTGGGCGGTCGTGTTCCTCGACGGCATCAAGCTCGGTCCCACCCCGTTCACCACGCCGCAGCAGGCGTGGGAGGGGAAGCACAAGGTCACCCTGGTCAACCCCAACCTCGGCAAGGAGGTCACCCTCCCCTTCGAGGTGAAGCCGGGCCAGGACAACATCTTCAAGCACAACCTGACCTGGGATTCGTCGGAGTGAGCCGGACGGTCCTGCTCACGGACCACATACCCTCGAGAGCCGCAGACCACCGGACGTGAGAGAGCTGATGAACCAGGCATTCTCGAGAGGGCTCCACAGCGCGCGGTAGTCTTTCGCGGTGAAGCCATCGAGCTGGCCCTGCGAGAACGACGGAGTGGCCGGTGGTCCGTGGACCCGGTAGAGAAATGAATTCGACGAGTCCGGACTGGCCACCAGCCAGGTCGGTCCTGCGGCCGCACCGATCCCCGCGACAAGTCGGCCGGTCCTGAACCCGAAGTCCGTGTTCCAGACCACCTCGGACGTATCGGACAGGGGTTTGCGCGTGAACCAGAGCACCAGGTCCTGGTTACCGGTCTCCTCCTTCGACATCCACGCCAGGGAGACGCCCGACGAGCTCTGAGGGTCCTGGAACAGCCGCACGGAGGTCGGCGCCCCCGCACCGTCCTTGCCGACCGGGCTCCCGGGCACAAGCGTGTCGCTCACCGTCGTCGCGACCGCGCCTGTCCACCCGACGCTGGAATCGGTCGCGGTGACGGCCAGGAGGAAACCTCCGGTGCTTCGGGGGACGACGTCCAGGCTGGTGAACGTCTCTGCCCCCGAGTTCCCTATGATAGTTCGAGACGAAATGAGCGCGCCGTCGAGCGTGTAGCGGCTGGCGTACACGCCGAGCTCCTCCATCCGGAAGACGATGAGCGACTGGCGGTCCCCGGAGTACGCGACCTTCAGCGCCCTCGTGGGCGCGCCGGACTCGATGAGCACGGCGTGAGGCGTGCCTCCTCCCTCGGTGAGCAGGTGGTTTCCAACCGCGTCCAGCCTGGCCACGAAGCTCGAGTCGTTGAGCGTGAACGCGACGGCGGTCTCGGTCCCGTTCACCGCGATCGACGGGAGCGCCGCGAACGTTGCGCTCGCCACGCGCTTCGGCTGCCCCAGGAAGCTTCCCTCGGGGCCGAAGCGCTGGAACGTCACCTCGCTCGGATTGAAGCCCTTGACGTACACGACGCGGCCTCCCTCGTCGGAGAGGGCGGCGTCGAACTCCTGGATCGTCGCGTTGACGAGCGCGACGTCCTTGGAGATGTCGACCCGACCGTCGCAGTCGTTGTCCACGCCGTCGCAGGCATGCTCGAAGGCCTCGTACTGCGGTCCGTAGTCACAGGCGGCAAATGCGCCGCCGACACACGTCCGGACCGCGCCCGCGCACACGCCCCGGGTCAGCGCGCACGACGACTCGACCAGGGCGCCGCCGTCCGGCAGCGCGTCGGTGATGCCGTCGCAGTTGTCGTCCACGCCGTTGCAGAGCTCCGGCGACCCGGCGAGCCCGCTCACGCAGGGCCCGAAGCGGCGGTCCTCTCCACACACGCGCGTGCCGCTGCCGCAGCCGGGGCCCGGATCACATGCCTCTTGCGCGCCCGGAGAGCACGCCCCCTCGCCACCTCCGTCGCCGCCGTCCGGTGAGACCGAGCCATCCGGAGCACCCGCTCCTCCGTCGTCGCCCGGCCCGCCCGGGACTCCGGAGACGGTTTCCGGTTCGCAGGTCCCGAGCACGCACGTGTACCCGGCGACGCAGGGATGCTGGTCGTCGCAGCGGCGCGGCCCGAGCTCGCTGAGCTTCGGAACCGTACAGGCGGCGACGAACCCCAGCGCGACCAGGAGCCCTCCTCTGCGAATCAGCGTGCGCTCGATCACTCGATCTCCCCGATGCGTGCGCTCTGGTCCTCCTGTGCCTCGGCCGGTGCCGTGGCGAACCAGGTGACGACTGCGCTCACCACCGCCGCACCGGCCACCGCGAACAGCACGTTCGCGACCCGGGCGTTCGCCTCTGCCTGCTGCAACGACGCGACGGTCTGGTCCTGGAAATCGGCCTGCCTCGCCGCTCCAATGGCCTGCGACGACTGCAGCCCGAACACGCCGCCGGTGCCTGCGGCAGCGACCGCGACGCCGCCGAGCACCCATGGAACCACCCGCGGACCGGACGACGGCGGCTTCTCCGCGAGCTCCTTCCGAGGGAGGTAGTCCGGCGGAGGATCCTCGACGCGAGACTTGCGCGCGTCCTCGCGGAGGCCCTCGAAGTCACGGACGACCTTCGGTGAGACCTGCATCGGCAACCTGGCGTCCGGGTCCAGCGCGAGCGCAGCGCGGAAGGCGGCCCCGGCCGGGTCAGGCCTCCCGAGGTCGGCGAGGATGATCCCTTCGAGCAGGAACAGCGCAACCTGGTCTTCGCGCGTCACCGCCAGCGGCCTGGCCTTCGCGAGCTGCTCCAGCGCGCGCTCATACTCGAGGTCGTCGTAGAGCGAGACCGCCGAGGAGATCTGGCGCTGCACGTCGGAGTCGTCGGCGAAGGAGACGACGGGACGAAGCACGAGGCCCAACGCCAGCACGATCGCAGCGACGGATTTTCCGGGTGAAGCGGAGCTCATTGCGATCCAGCGTAGCAGGCGTGCCGCTCAGGAGGACGGGCAGCCACGATTTTCGCGGCCACACCCACCCACACGCACGCACCGATCCACGGGTTTCCCGCGCCAGAGTTCTGACGCGTGAACGGAGGAGCGAGTTCGGCCCCGAGCACGGCGAGCCCTACTTTTCCGACGGGAAAGGAGCCTGTCCCCTTTTTCGGGCGAGCATCTGGTTCCGCCGGTGCCGGGTGCCGGCGACGACCAGGCGCTGGTACAGGGTCGGCAGCGCGCGCTGGACCAGATCGATCACCACCGCGTCGGTGCCGATCAGCTTTCGACGGCGGTTGCGGAGGATCGCATCGAGGATGTCGCGCGCCGCCTCCTCGGGCTCGGTACGGAAGAGCTTGTCGGTGTTGCGCGATTCCTCCTCGGACACCCAGCCCTCGCGGATCGTCAGCCTGGCGCTGCGCGCGATGTTCGTCTTGATCCCGCCAGGGTGGACGCAGGTGACGCCGATGGGGAGCCCTTCAACCTCGAGCTCCTGGCGCAGCGCCTCGGTGAAGCCCTTCACCGCGAACTTGGCCGCGTTGTAGGCCCCCTGGGTGGGGACGCCGATCAGCCCGAACACGCTGGACACGTTGACGATGTGGCCCTCGTCCGCTGACTTCAGAAAAGGCAGGAACGCCTTCGTCCCGTGGACCACGCCCCAGAAGTTGATGTTCATGAGCCATTCGAAGTCCTCGTAGCGGAGGTCCTCGATCGTCGACGTCACCGAGACGCCGGCGTTGTTGACGACCACGTGGACGGCGCCGAACACGCGCGCCACCTCTTCCGCCCACGCGTGCACCGCGGCGCGATCCGCCACGTCCACGCGGGTCGCGCGGACCTGAACGCCGAAGGCGCGACAGGCAGCCGCCGTCTCCGCCAATCCCTGCTCGTCCACGTCGGAGATTGCGACCGAGCAGCCATTCTCCGCGAGCAACTTCGCCGTCGCGCGGCCGATGCCGGAGGCCGCCCCGGTGATCGCGGCCACCCTTCCCTTCACCGTCTTCATGCTCCGAACATGCCGCAGCCGGATCGGATTTGCCGCCCGTTCGTCGACGACGGACGGAGTCCCACCCCCCGGTCAAGGGCCATCGGGCCATGTCGGATATTGCAGGTAGAACAGTTTCATCTGCATCCGGCGGAAACATGACAGAATGTCGCGCATGCCTCATGCGCTTTGGGCAGCAGTCGTCCTCGGGATCGCTGCTGCAACCCCCCAGGCCACGCCCGCGCCGGAAGAGGAGCGGGGTAAGCCGACGCTCAAGTTCGAGCTCGATCTCACCATCGAGCCGCTGGTCGCGCGGAACGTCGTCGTCGTTCCCATCCAGGCGTCGGGGGCGATGCCACGGGCGGTCCATCGCCGCCTGGTCCAGGCCCTTCAGAAAGAGCTGGGGGACAGCGTCATCGACGCGGAGCGGATCGAGGCGGCCACGAAGTCGTTCGATCCGGAGGCGCTTCGGACCGTCCCGGGCATGACCGCCCTGGCCCAGGCGCTGGGTGCAGCCCGCCTGCTCGTGTTCGAGCCGGAGACCTCCTCGGTGGTCGTCCACGTCTTCAACAGCGAAGGACTCGCGCTGCGGAGCGTGGAGCTGAAGAACGTAAAGCGCTTCAAGTCGGCGAAGGAGGCACGCCGCGTGGCGAAGCTCTTCGGCGCCCAGGCCGAAGAGGCGCTCAGCGATCCGCCTGCCCCGGAGCCCGAGCCGGCCCCCGAAAGCCTGGAGTTCGAGCCGGTGCCGCTGGTCCCGCTCGAGCCGGAGGGCATCGATCCCAGCATGGACATCGCCCTCGAAGTGGGACGGGATCAGCACAAGCGCAAGTCAGCGCCGGGGACGTCACGACCTCGCGAGTTCCCGGTCGCGCAGCTCGGCGTCGGCGCGGCCGCGGGGCTGCGTCAGCTCACCGCGTCGGGCAATGATGCTTCGGCGCTCCTCCCGCTGGACGGCGGCGCACTCCCGTCTGCGGCGATCCATCTCATCGTTCAGCCGCTCCAACTCACCAGCGCCTTCGCCGACGCCTCGTGGAGCGGGTTCCTGCTCGAGGGACGGTTCCGGCGCGCGTTCGCCCACGCCCGACGGACGAGCGACGACAGCCTGCGCTGCAACGTCATTGACCAGGACTGGATGGCCCGCGTCGGCTGGCAGTCCCGTCCGGAGAAGAAGTCGCTGCCTCGCCTCGGCGGGGGCGCCGGCTTCGGCTCCGAGGAGGTCCGCTACGGCTGCGAGCTCCCGACGGCGAGCTCGCGCTACCGCTACGCCGAGGTCCACGCGCGCGTCGCCCAGCCCTTCGCCAACGACAGGCTCGTGTTCGAGCTGGTGTTCGCGCCGCGCTTCGTCTTCGAAGGGCCCGGTGTCGATTCGAGCGCCTTCTCCTTTGCCGCCGAAGGGTGGCTCACCGGGCACATCAACCGCTGGTCCTTCGTCCGGGCCGGCGCGCGCCTCATCCAGACCCGGGTCGAGCGCGCGGAGTCGTTGGCGCTCGTCGA
>JBAWAM010000111.1:0-11679 GCA_049589315.1 Myxococcaceae bacterium | reverse complement strand
CTGCTGCAGAACATCGCCCACGCGATCGCGCAGAACCATCCGGACGTGATCCTCATCGTGCTCCTCGTCGACGAGCGGCCGGAAGAGGTCACGGACATGGAGCGCACGGTCCGCGGAGAGGTCGTGTCCTCCACCTTCGACGAGCCGGCCACCCGTCACGTGCAGGTCGCGGAGATGGTGCTGGAGAAGGCCCGCCGCCTCGTCGAGCAGAAGCACGACGTGTGCATCCTGCTCGACTCGATCACCCGCCTGGCGCGCGCCTACAACACGGTGGTGCCGCCGTCCGGCAAGATCCTCTCCGGCGGTGTCGACTCCAACGCGCTCCACAAGCCGAAGCGCTTCTTCGGCGCGGCGCGCAACATCGAGGAGGGCGGCTCGCTCACCATCATCGGCACCGCCCTGATCGACACCGGCAGCCGCATGGACGAGGTGATCTTCGAGGAGTTCAAGGGCACGGGTAACTCCGAGATCGTCCTCGACCGCAAGCTGATGGAGAAGCGCATCTTCCCGACGCTGGACATCAACAAGTCCGGCACGCGCAAGGAGGAGCTGCTCCTTCCGCCCGAGGACCTCATCCGCATCACGGCGCTCCGGCAGGTGCTCCACCCGTTCACGCCGATCGATGCGATGGAGTTCGTCCTCAAGCACATGCGGCCGACCAAGAGCAACACCGAGTTCCTCGGCTCGATGAACAGGTAGCCAGGCACCAGGCCCATTCCCCGGTGAATGCCGGGGAGGGATGCTCCGTCCGACCCGTGGTTCCGAAACACCGGACCGGGACGGACGGAGCTTTTTTCATGACGAGAGCACTTCAGACGTGGCTGGGCGCGGGCGTGGTGGGACTTCTGCTGGGCTTGTCGGCGGGATGTGGCCTCGAAGATCTCCAGCTCGACACGGACCCGGGCCCCTCGTCCGATTCGCCCGTCTGCTACTCAGACGAGGACTGCGTCCCAAACGCCTGCTGCGGCGAGGGTTGGGCCGCGGTGCATTCGAGCCAGGCGCCGGACTGCCGGGGCGTGACCTGCGACGGCTCGTGTCCGCCCCAGTATGCGGAGTGCGGCTGCGCGATCCCGTTCTGCCGAAACAGCCGGTGCGAGCTCGCGTACGGCGAGTGCATGTGACCTGACGCGGCGCTCAGGGCTTCCCGGGTTCGACCGCGGCCGAATGCGGGGGCTGCGCCTTGAGGCGGAGGAAGTCGAAGCACGCGGTGAGCAGCCCGGCGATCGGTACTGCGAACAGCGCGCCGATGAGGCCGTACGTCCGCTCGCCGGCGATCAGCGCGAAGGCGACCACGATCGGGTGAATCCGGGCAGCGCTGCCCATGATCTTGGGGTTGAGCACGTACGCCTCGAGCGCGTGGATCCCGATGATCCAGAGCAGCGCGCCCACACCGGTCTGCCAGCTCTGGGAGAGCCCGATGAGCACGATCGGTATGGAGCTGAGGATCGTCCCGAAGATGGGGATGAGGCTGAACAAGGTGGCGATGGTCGCGAGCAGGAACGCGAACTTCACCCCGAAGAGCAGCAGCCCGATGAAGGTCAGCACGCCGTTGATGAGACAGATCGTCACCTGTCCGCGGAGCACCCCGGCAAGCTTCCGATCCATCATCTGCAGGAGCAGTGAGATGTCGTCGGCGAAGTCGGGCGGGAAGAGGGTCGCGACGTAGCGCTGGATCTTCTCCGAATCGATGGAGAAGAACGCAGCCACCATCAGGATGAAGAACACCATGAACACGCCGGCGACCACCGCGGTGATCACCGACCGGGACACGGCCACGATGTTTCCGATGTTCTCGTTCACGACGACGCTCACCCGGACGGCGAGATCCCGGAAGAACTTCTCCAGATCGACCGAGAGACGCGCGGGCTGCTGGACTCCGCCCGCATCTCCCCCTTCGAGCGCGCGCGATGAGAGGTCCACCGGAACGCCGCGCTCTTCGAGCCAGGCATCGAGCTGGAGGGACAGCTCGTGGATTCGCTCGGGCGTCAGCGACTCGGTCAGGGTGATCGCCTCGCGGCTGATGCGGAGCAATTCGCGGTAGAGCTGGGGGACGAGGCCGATGAACGCCAGGTACACCGCGGCGAAGAACGCCAGGTAGATGAGCAGGATGGCGACCCAGTGAGGCAATCGCCGCTTTCCGAAGCGGACCCGGGTCAGGCGGTTCACCAAGGGGGCGACCAGGTAGGCTATCACCGCCGCCCCGGCGAACGGCATCACCACACTGCGGAAGACGATCAGGACGGCAAGGATGAAGACCCACAATCCGCCGAGGACGAGCAGTCTGCGCCGGCGGTCCTGGATGGGGGTGGGGGCGCGCTCCAGCATGCGCAGGGGCATATCCCACCTGTCGCGGCGTTTCACGCTATCCTGTCGGTCTCCAGAGCTTGCGTCCGGGCCGGTCTCGGGGTGTGCTTCGCGCCCGCCCGGTTTGGGTCCCGACGACCGCCCGTCTTGAAGGAGCGCGCCTTGAACGTGAAGTCCCTCGTCGCCGTCATTGCTCTGGGTCTCGTTGGATGTGGGACGCCTCCTGGCAGCGGCCCCGAAGCCGAGCAGTGCGGCAACACGATCGACGACGACAAGGACGGGCTCGCTGACTGCGCCGACTCGGACTGCAGCGGGGCCACAGAGTGCCAGGCTGCCTCCGAGTGCGCGAAGCAGACCGACTGCCTTGGGGCCAGCGACTACGACGACTTTCGCAATGCCCCCATGCCCATCTGCAAGGGCGCCAGGACCTGCGAGACGCCGGCCGAGTCCATCGACATCCACTTCCAGATCAAGCGCCCCGGCTACGGCTCCGTCCCGGTCGGCACGATCAACACCCGGTTCGTGAAGAAGACCGCGGTGGACGGCTCAGCGGTGGACTGCGCGCGACTGGCCGACGTGGCGTCCTCGCGCGAGGAGGCGGACGCCGACCAGATCGAGCGTACCGGTCTCTTCAACCTGCAGGCCTATGACGTCACGCCGGTCAGCGGCCCCTCGCAGACGAGCGCTACGGTCATCCCGCTCAACGCCTTCAGCGTCTCGACCGGCGCAGACTTCATCATCTGGGTGGAGCTCTGGAGCGGTGCTCGCAGCTCCGTGACGGAGCTCCCCAGAGGCAAGCGCTGGAACTACGTGTGCGTCGACTCCGGGCCGGAGGTGGCGGAGATCAAGCCCGAGCACCACTGGGCGGACAACCAGGGGACGGCGACCAGTCGGACGATCGAGATCACCGTTCCGGACCCGATTCCGTAGTCGCTCAGCGGCTCTCCGTCCCGGGAAGTTGATTCCTCCACCGGTGCTCCGTCCGTTCCAGGCAGAGCACCAGCATGGGGCGCGTGACCCGGCTGTGCGTGTATTCGCGGAGTGACAGCAGCTGCTCGACGAGCCACGTGCTCAGGAACAGGATCGCCGTGCGTTCGCCCGGGGAGAGTCCGCGCTCCGTCCAGCGTTGGTTGCGGAAGTAGTCGGCGGACGCCTCGATCTCGCGCTCCAGCTCCCAGCGCGCGACCTGGAACGACTCCTCATAGACCGCGGGCTCCGGCCGACGTGACTCGGGCGCGAAGAGCTCGCGGAACTGCCCGCCTGTGTCGAGATCCAGCTCCATCACCGGCGGGGGCCACTTCTCGAGGTCCTTCGCGAGGAGCTTCGCTACCTCGTCGAGCAGATGGTCGATGAGCGGGATCGGCTTCTTCTCCAACTCGAGGAACTGCTCCCAGCGCGAGGCCATGTCAGGCTTCTACCAATCGTTCGAGGAAGTTGTGGCCTTCAATGGGCCGCGGGTCTCCCCCGCTTTGAGAATCAGGACGTTCGTCAGGGTGCGTCCGTTGCCGGTCCAGAAGTGGGTGCCTACCGTCGGTCCCCCGATGATCAATCCCCGAACGCTGACGCCGCGGCTGCCTCTCCTCAAGCTCTTCATCGACGGTCGGTTCGTCGACCCGGTCGAAGGCGGGACGAGCCCGGTCATCAATCCGGCGAACGGCGAGACGATCTGCGACGCGCCGAGCGCCACCGCGGCGGACGTCGACCGGGCGGTGAAGGCGGCTCGCCGCGCGTTCGAGGAGGGACCCTGGCGCAGGATGGGCGCGCGCGAGCGGGGCAAGCTGCTCCGTCGGCTCGCCAACGTGCTGTGGGAGCGTCGCGAGGAGTTCGCGCTCGTCGAGTCGATGAACAACGGGAAGACGTACCGCGAGGCCCTCCGGGGCGACGTCACGCCGGGCGCGACCACGCTCGACTACTGGTCGGAGTGGCCGTCGAAGATTCTGGGCGAGGTGCTCCCGGTCGACGGCCCCTTCCACACCTGGGTGCATCGCGAACCGGTGGGCGTCGTCGCGGCGATCGTCCCGTGGAACTACCCGACCTGCATCATGTGCTGGAAGCTGGGCCCGGCGCTCGCCAGCGGGTGCACGGTGATCCTCAAGCCTTCGGAGTTCACGCCGCTCACCGCGCTGAAGCTGGCCGAGCTGAGCCAGGAGGTCGGCTTTCCTGAAGGCGTGCTCAACGTCCTGCCCGGCTACGGTGAGTCGGCGGGCGAGGCGATCGCGCGGCATCCGGACATCGACAAGATCAGCTTCACCGGGTCCACGCGCACCGCGAGGCGACTGCTGCAGGCCTCGGGAGAGACGAATCTCAAGAAGCTGACGCTGGAGCTCGGCGGGAAGAGCCCGCAGATCGTCTTCCCCGACGCGGACTACGAGCGTGCGTTGCAGGCGTGCTTCTGGGGGATCTTCGGCAACAAGGGCGAAGTATGCAATTCGGGCTCGCGCGTGCTCGTCCATGAGGACGCCTACGACGGGTTCGTGTCGGAGCTCGCGGAGCGCGCGCGGCGGATGAAGGTGGGCGACCCGCTGGACCCCTCGACCGAGATGGGCGCTCAGATCAGCCCGCGGCAGCTCGAGACGGTGCTCGGATACATCCAGAGCGGGAAGGAGCAGGGCGCGAGAGTGCTGGCCGGAGGCGAGCGGGACATCGAGGGGGCCAAGGCGAAGGGGAACTTCGTGAAGCCCACCGTGTTCGCCGATGTCGCGCCGGAGATGCGGATCGCGCAGGAGGAGATCTTCGGCCCGGTGCTGGCGTGCCTGCGCTTCCGGGACGACGCCGAGGCGCTGGCGATCGCCAACGGGACACCCTACGGACTGGCGGCGTCGATCTGGACCTCCAACGTCGCGCGCGCGCACGTCCTGGCCAGGCGGGTGAAGTCCGGCGTGGTGTGGATCAACTGCTTCAACGAGTTCGACGATGCTGCGCCGTTCGGCGGGTACAAGCAGTCAGGGTGGGGGCGCGATCTGTCCCACCACGCGCTCGACGGCTACCTGCAGCTCAAGACGGTCTGGACGCGGTTGCCCGAGTGAACGGGTGACGGGGGAGAGGTGGACCATGCGCAAGATGGCCGAGGTGAAGTCGCAGGCATCGCGGGTGAAACGGGCGACGCGGAGGCCGGAGGTGCGAAACGGTGGAGCGGTGGAGCGGCTCGAGGCCTGGTTCGAGCAGAAGCAGCTCAAGAAGGCGAAGATCGGCGCGTTCGACATCGACGGGGTGTGGCGCGGAAAGTACGTATCGAAGGACAAGTTCTTCTCCGCAGCGAAGGGCGGGCTCGGCTTCTGTGATGTCGTGTTCGGCTGGGATCTCGCCGACGAGCTCTACGACAACGCGGAGGTCACCGGCTGGCACACCGGCTATCCGGACGGACTGGCCCGGGTCGACTGCAGCACCGGGCGGGTGATCCCGTGGGAGCCGGACACCGCCGCGTTCATCCTCGACTTCGTGAATCCGGACGGCTCGCCGTTCGAACCGTCTCCCCGGCAGCTGCTCCACCGCATCGGCCGCAAGGCGCGGGAGATGGGCTACCTTCCGCGCTTCGGCTCGGAGTACGAATACTTCATCTTCCGGGAGACGCCGCAGTCCCTCCGCGCCAAGGGGTTCCAGAACCTTGAGCCGCTCACGCCGGGGATGTTCGGCTACTCGTGGCTGCGCAGCTCGGCCAACGGCACGCTGGTGCACGCGATCATGGACGCCTGCGAAGGCTTCGGGATCCCCGTGGAAGGCATGCACACCGAGACCGGACCGGGCGTCTACGAGACCGCGATCCTCTTCGACGACCTCGAGCCGGCGGCGGACCGCTCTGCGCTGTTCAAGACCGTGGTGAAGGAGGTCTGCGCGAAGCACGGCTACACCGCGTCGTTCATGGCCAAGTGGCACCCGAAGCTGCCGGGGTGCTCGGGGCACGTGCACCAGTCGCTCTGGGATGTGAAGGGCACGCGCAATCTGTTCCACGAACCGGCGGATCGGAACGGGATGAGCCGACTGCTCCGGCACTACATCGGCGGGCAGATCGAGCTGATGCCGGTGCTCTCCGCTCTCTACTGGCCCACCATCAACAGCTACAAGCGGAGCGTCGAGAACACCTGGGCGCCTACCACCGCGACCTGGGGACGCGAGAACCGCACCTGCGCGATCCGCGTGATCGGCGACAGCCCGAAGTCCACCCGGGTGGAGTACCGGCAGCTCGGGGCGGACATGAACCCGTACGTCGGCATGGCGGCCTCGCTCGCGGCCGGGTTGTGGGGCATCGAGAACAAGATCGATCCGCCGGCGCCGTGCGATGGGAACGGCTACGAGGCGGGCGCGAAGCCCCTGCCGCGCAACCTGCGGGACGCGGTCGCGCTGCTGAAGTCGTCGGAGATCGCCCGGGCGATCCTGGGCGACGGCTTCGTCGACCACTACGTGCGCACGCGCGAATGGGAGGTCCGGCAGTTCGAGCGGGCGGTGACGACCTGGGAGTTGGAGCGATACTTCGAGCTGGTGTGACGGCCCTGGGAGCGATGACCGATGAAGCCCATGATCACCGAGATGGCCTGGCCCACCCGCATCGTGCTGGGACCCGGTGCGCTGCAGCGACTCACTGCCCACGTGGAGCGGCTCGGGATGCGCCGGCCGCTGGTGGTGACCGACCCCGGCGTGGTGAAGGCCGGTCTTGCCGGGCGGATCTACGACCTGCTCGCGCAGACCGGACTCCGCTACGCCCGCTTCGAGGACGTGCAGTCCAACCCGACCGACCGGGACGCGGAAAACGGCGTCCTGGCGTTCCGGAAGGGGGACTGTGACGGGCTCATCGCGGTGGGCGGAGGGAGCTCACTGGACGCAGCCAAGCTGGTGCAGTTGCTCGCAACGCACGAGCCGCCGCTGTCGCGGTACGACGACGCCGCCGGCGGCGATCGCTACGTGAAGGACGACATGCCGCCGCTGATCGCCATCCCCACCACTGCGGGCACGGGCTCCGAGGTCGGCCGCTCCGGCGTGGCGATGCTCCCGGACACCGGACGGAAGACGGTGATCTTCAGCCCGCACCTGCTTCCGAAGGTGGCGATCTGCGATCCCGAGCTCACCATCGGCCTGCCGCCCGGACTCACCGCCGCGACCGGCATGGACGCGTTCACACACTGCCTCGAAGCGTTCGTGGCCAGCGGGTTCCATCCGCTCGCGGACGCGGTGGCGATCGACGGCATCGGCCGGGTGACGCGGTCGCTCCCGGTCGCTTTCGCCGAGCCGTCCAACCTGAACGCGCGGACCGAGATGATGGTGGCGGCGATGCAGGGCGCGATGGCGTTCCAGAAGGGGCTGGGCGCCTGCCACGCGCTCGCACACGCGTTGACTCCCATCAGTGGAGTGCACCACGGACTGGCCAACGCGATCTGCCTGCCTGCCGTCATGGAGTACAACCGACCGACCTGCACTGCCCGGCTGGCCCGGGTAGCAGAGGCCATGGGCGACACGTCGCTCGCGCGCGAAGAGGTGCTCGCGGGCAGCGCCATCCAGCGGGTCCGGAGGTTGAACGAAGTCCTGGGCATTCCCAATCGCCTGCGCGAGGCGGGTGTGCGTGAGAAAGATCTTCCGCTGATTGCGAAGAAGGCGTTCGAGGACGCGTCGCACCAGACCAACCCGAGGCGGTGCTCGGAAGAGGACCTGCTGGAGATCGCGCGCGAAGCATTCTGAGCCGGGCAGACTGCACCGGTTGCACCGGCCGGGCCCCACCGCGCAACCGCTGCGGCGCCTCTCCGGTCGAATGCTCGCAGAACCGGATGGCACGCCCCATGTAGGTGGATGGCGCGGAGCGTGACATGAGCGATCAAGGCCCTCGATTTCGGAACCGGGAGGAAGCGGGCAGGGCGCTCGCGGAGGTGCTTCAGAAGTTTCGGGATGACCGCCCGGTCGTGCTGGGGATTGCCCGCGGCGGTGTGGCCATTGCCCGGGCCGTCGCGCAGGTGCTCGAGGCTCCGCTCGACGTCGTCGTGGCCCGGAGGCTGTCCGTCCCGTGGGAACCCGACGTCTCCCTGGGCGCCGTCGCGGAGAGCGGCGGGATGGAGATTGATCAACGCACCATCGCGACCGCGAACGTGGAGGAGGGCGAGCTGGAGTACACGATTGCGCGCGAGCGCTTCGAGATTGGCCGGCGGGTCCGTGAGTGGCGTTCCGGACGGCCCCTTCCGGAACTCGATGGCCGGACCGCGTTGCTGATCGACGACGGGCTGGCGACAGGCGCCACTGCGCGCGCTGCGCTCGCCGCCGTCCGTCGGCACAACCCATCGCGCATGGTGTTCGCCGCGCCGGTGGGACAGTCCTCCGTCCTCCGGCAGCTCACGGAGTTCGCCGACGAAGTCATCTGCCCCGTGCGCATCGAAGGCTCGGTGGCGCTCCGACGGTTCTACGAAGCGTTCCCCGAGGTGCGGGACGCGGACGTGCTGGCTTTGCTGGCGGACGCCCCTCGCGTGGGAGCGGCACCCGCCAGCTCCGTCCGGTGACCCGTCACGCCGGGGCTCAGGTGCGCTGCATCAGCGTCATCAGCGTGCGGCGTCGAACGCGACGATGACTTCGGGAGGCGCCTGCACCAGCTCGATCAGGACGCCCTCGCCCGAGAGCGGGAACTGCTCGTTGGCCTTCGGGTGGATGAAGCAGACGTCGAATCCGGCTGCGCCCTTGCGGATACCGCCCGGCGTGAAGCGCATGCCCTTCTGCTCGAGCCAGGTGACCGCAGCGCGGAGATCGTCGATCCACAGGCCGATGTGATTGAGCGGCGGCTCATCGACCTTCGGCTTCTTCTCCGGATCGATCGGTTGCATCAGATCGAGCTCGACCCGGAATGGCCCCGCGCCGGCGACGGTGATGTCCTCGTCCACGTTCTCACGTTCACTGCGATAGGTCCCGGTCTGAGCGAGCCCGAGCACGTCCACCCACAGCGTGCGAAGCGCCGACTTGTCCTTCCCGCCCACGGCGATCTGCTGGATTCCAAGCACTCGAAATGGTCGCGTCATGCGCGCGAACCTCCCAGATGAACGCGACGTGCTCAAGCGTGCGGTGTCCGCGCGCGCCTGAACGCGGCGCTCAGGATCAGCCCCAGCGCCGCCAGCGGAGCGATCCCTCCGTTGGCGGTGCAGCCGCATCCGAACCGCGCGTCCGGGGACAGGACGTCCCCGTCGACGATCACGCGTGCGGTGGAGGGCAGAGAGGTCCTCTCGAGCGAATCGGTGACGACGAGCCGGAACACGTACGTTCCGGGCTCGTGTGGCTCCACGCTGAGCTTCTCTCGGCCGACCATGTCGATGTACGTCGGCCCTTCAATCAGCTCCCAGCGGTAGGCGCCGATCACGGCTCCGGGCGCCGCCAGGGAGCTCGATCCGTCCAGCTCGACGCGCGAGCCGGGTGGGACAGTGATCTCCACCGGCACCACGACGGCGATCGGCGCAGTCACGACGATCCCTGCGTCGGGCAGGCCGCCATCGGGTACTTCGACGCCTGCGTCCTCTTCGGAGCCGGCATCCGGACCAGGTTGCGTGCCCGCGTCGGTCATGACTTCAGGCGTGACCTGCACCGCCGTGCTGCCCTCGAGGAAGTCGATGTAGGACGCACGTATCGCCGCGTCGCCTTCAGAGGATGCCTTCACGTACACAGGGGTGCTGGTTGCACCACTCGCAACATCAGCGGTGTTGGTCGGCGTCTGGCACGCGGCATCCTCGTAGAAGTCGCCTGCGACTCCGTCGAGCATCAGGTCCGCACGGAACGCGTATGGGCTGGGGCGGGGTTGATCATCCGAGCTCGCGAGGCTCACCGTGAGGGGCGTACACTCGCCGGCAGGAAAGGGCCCGATCGGGCTCACCACGAACTTGCTGGCGTGTTCGGTGGTGTCCCCGCGCACGTCGTCGAAGTCCAGGATCCCCGTGAAGGTGACAGGATCCGCCCAATACGCGCCGAGCTTGAGTCTCGCCACCTTCCTCGAGGTCCAGGGCATCGCGTCGGAATGGACCGTCGTTCCATTGATGCGGACCTCACGGCTTCCGCTGTTCGTTCCGACGCCGCGGACGGAGAGCTCGACCAGATGCCAGAGGTTCGCCTCGAGCTTCGTCATCGGAAGATCGACTCCGACCCACCCATTGTCGCCGAACCCCGCAATGCGGACCTCTCCGTTCGGGCCCCTGATCTCGAGGTTCAGGAGGTCCTGCTGTTCCGCCAGGATCGCACCGACGAAAGAGCTGCCGCTGCTGCTCATCCCGCTCGGCCGAACCCAGAAGCGGAGGTGGTACTCCCCCGTGAATGAAGGACTGAAGACGTGATGGGCGAACGCCTGGTAACCGCGCAATCCCGTCACGGTGCCGTCGTCCGCGCGCAGCCCGCGGGTGCCTCGATGAGCGGCAGCGGCCGTGTTCGTGAAGCTGCTGCCGGAGACGGAGAACCGGTCGGTCCAGCGACCTGGAGGCTGTTCATCGATCGTGACGGTCGTCGATTCGGCGTCGTCGAAGAAGGACTGCGCCTGGGCCGTCGCCGAAACGAAGACTGTGTAGATGAGAAGCGCACTGCGTCGAAGCCGCAATCAACACCCCGGTTCCAGGACCAGGGCCGAAGCGTACTGAATCTCCCAAGATATTACGCGGATCGGAGCGTGAGCACGGTGACTTCGGCTGGGATGCCCACGCGGAACGGCATCCAGTGTCCCGTACCGGCGCCGACATACAGGTGCGCTTCTCCGCGCTGGTACCTGCCGAGCATGTGCTCGTACGCAAACCCGAAGAGCGGGATGCGCCAGAGGCCGACCTGTCCGCCGTGGGTGTGGCCCGCCAGCGTGAGCCGGGCGCCGCGCTCCGCGGCGATGGGGAAGAAGTCAGGGTGGTGGGTGAGGCACAACACCAGCTCGTCCGGCGATACCCCCGTCCAGGCCCGTTCGGCCGAAGCGCGCATCACTGCATTTCGCTCTTCAGGAGGAAGCCGATGCCGCCCGGTGCCCTTGCGCATCGGGTAGTCCACCCCGACCACCCGGAGCGGAGCGCCCTTGTGTTCCAGCACCAGGTTTTCATCTACCAGCAGGCGGAGACGACTGTTCGGCGCTCGCCGCGCGTACGCCTCCACCACGCGGGATTCACTGCGCCACTTCTCGTGGTTCCCGAGGATCGCGACCATCCCCAGCGACGCCTTGCAGCGCTCGAGCGCGTCCATGGTCGGCTCGAGCTGACTGAGATCGTCGATGAGATCGCCGGTCATCACCTGGAGGTCCACACCCTGCGCATCCAGCGCGTCGACCGCGCGGACCAGGTACTCGGTGTCGATGAATTCGCCGACGTGCACGTCCGTGAGGTGACCGATGCGCAAGCCATCCAACGCGGGAGGCAGGCCACGGACACGGACCTGCTCGTGCCGGACTTCGAATCCACCCAG
>JBAWAM010000110.1:0-4802 GCA_049589315.1 Myxococcaceae bacterium | reverse complement strand
ACCCGGGGCTGCGCGAACAGCGCCCGGGCGATCGCCACGCGCTGCCGCTCGCCGCCGGAGAGACGGGTCGGAAGCCGCTCGCTCTTCCCGCCCAGCCCCACGCGGTCGAGCGATGCCTCGGCGCGCCTGCGATCCGTGGGTGAAGGCGCCTGAACCCCGAAGAACGAGGGGAGCATCACGTTGTCGACCGCGGACATGTTGGGGATGAGGTGGAACGACTGGAAGACGAAGCCCACCGTGCGATTCCGGAACGCGGCGAGCGGCTTGTCCTTCAGCCCGGTCACGCGCACGCCCCCGACGGACACCTCGCCGTCGTAGTCCACGTCGAGCCCGCCGAGGATGTGCAGCAGCGTGGACTTGCCGCTCCCCGATGCTCCGGTCACCGCGACGAACTCGCCGTCCGCGACGTCGAGATCGATCCCGTCGAGCACGCGAACCTCCTGCTCGCCGTCGCGGTATGCCTTCCTGAGTCCCCGGACCGTGATCACTGCTTCGCGAACCTCAACGCGAGCTCCGCCTGGACCGCGTTGTCCTTGCGGAGCATGCCGAGCGTGATCGCCCGCAGATCGCCCATTCCCTCGAGCCAGCGCACCGTGGTCGCCTTGATGGCGAAACCGCCGATGCCCCACGCCTCTGACGGCAGCGCCTTCACCGAATCGGCGAGCTGGTGCAGGTCCACGACCACCGCCAGCGGATAGTCCTTCAGCACCTGCGCCAGGGCCGGATCCTTCAGCAACGCGGGCGCGGTCGACCCTTCCGGCGTCTTCACCGTGGCGAGGGCGCGCTCGAGCCTGCCCAGCGGAGAGGCGAAGACCACCTTCCCGGCGGCGTCGGCGAAGTGGATGCCCTCCCCGTGGGCGTAGCTCGTGACGTACAGCGTGTCGCCATCCTTCGAGGTGGGCTCGATCCTCGCGCCGAACCGCGGGGCGAGCTCCGGCATGCGCGCCAGCAGCGGCTCGAGCTTCTCCGGCTGCTTCGTCTGGGCGAGCGCGACCAGGTGGACGTACTTGAACGGGTTGGTGCGCCGCACGTCGAACTGCGGCATCCCCATCCCCAGCGGAATCGTCGGCGAGACCGCGAGCGCGGCCACCGACCCCGGCTGGAGGTTCGCGAGGACCTCCTTCTTCAGATCCAGCTTCGACTCCTCAAACGCGCGCTGCAGATAGGGGCCGAGGATCATCGGCAACACGGGCTCCAGCGCCTCCGCGTCGCCGCCGAAGCGCGCCACCACGAATGCATCCGACGGGAGCAGCTTCAGCAGGTCCGCCGCGCCGTCCTTGCGCTCGAGCATGCCGAGCGTGTTCACCGAGTCCGGCCACGGCACGTCGGCGTGCACCTTCAGCGCGTCGGCGCCGAGGCTCGCCACCAGGGTGACCGGAACCGGCACTGCCGGTCTCGAGGAGGGCCTGGGGGCCCCCATCAGCTCCGTCGCCGGAAGGTGCACGATGAGGTCCCGCTCCTTCGGAAGGCGCGACAACGAGCCCTCGAGCTGCGGATCGGCCGCCAGTGACTTCTCCTTCGCCAGGGAGGCGAACTCAGGAAGGCGCTTCGACAGCTCTCCCGGGGCAGCAAGGGCGTACCCGTCGAGCAGCACGTAGCCGAACTCGGGCTTCGCTCCGGCGGCGCGCGAGAACGAGACGATTTTCCGGCCACCCGCCTCCGACGTGCTCTCCACGCCCGCGCCGAGCCGGGTCTGCGCGAGCTTCTTGATCGTCTCACCGAAGCGCCCCGCGTCGGAGACCCCCACCACGAAGAACGCTTCACCTTGCGGAAGGACCGCCGCGCCGAAGCCCCGCTCCGGCGCGAGCCCCGCCTTCTTCAGCTCCTCGCGCGAACGCAGCTCGACGCCGACGTCCCGGATGAGCGCGTCGACCAGCACCTTCGCGTTGGAAACGCCCTGGAGCTGGGCCGCGAACGACGCGATCTTCAGCTTCTCCAGGAGCGCCAGCCGGTCGCCGATCACGCCGAGGTCCGGGACGACGAGCGCCGCCTCCGCCGTTCGCGGGAGGTAACGAAGGGGGCCGCCCACCTCGGCCGCCGGCGATTTCTCACATCCGAGCCGGGCGCAGCCCGCCACCGTCAGGAGGACGGCCATCAGGAGGCCCGCTCTGGTCCGCACGTGCATGCGACGAGAGTGACGGAGAACGCCCTACACGGCAACAAAGCTCGTCGCCCGGAACCCGGTCGACCGCTGGCCTGCCGCGCTACTTCTGCCGGCGTTGCTTCTCCATCTCGATCCGGGTCGGCGTCCGCTGCGACAACTCCCGCTGCGCCGGCCGTTCCCGGTTCATCCCCTCGATCCGGGTCGTCCGTTCCTGGCTGCCATACTCCATGGGATCGTATGCGTGCTCCAGCGGCCCCGTGGGCACCGCGGCCTTGCCCTTCCCCCGCCCAGGCGTCGACTTCACGTCCACCGAGCGCCCGACCGAGCGCCGCATGCCCAGGACGTGGCTGCTCTTCTTGGCCGCATGTCGGCTCAGCCCCTTGGCCATCCCCACGTCCGACGCCTTGATGGCGGTGGACCGGCCTTCCTTCCTCGCAACGTGAACTCGCCTCTCTCTCGACTTCTCCGGCATCGCTCCTCCTTCGTCCGTCGTCTCCGGCAAGGATGGGTACGTCGATGCACGGGCGCTCTCCCCTACAGCGAGGTCGGCCACGTCTCAGGCGGCTCGCCGCTTTCCCACCGCGGCGTGCGCTCCAGCGGCTCCAGTGCGGTGGTCTCGTCGAAGTGCAGCACGCCGTCGAACTGCCGGGCGATGTCGCAGAGGAAGTAGTGGCTCGCCCGCTCCGAATGCGAGTGGTAGACGACGCCGATCGCCCGCTCGAGTCGCTCCTCGTGAAGCCCGCCGAGCGCCTCGCCGGGATCGCGCAGCCGCAGATAGAACCGGTCGAGGCCCGCGCGATGGAACAGATCTTCGTAGCTCTGCTCGATCGCCGGCCGCACCTGTCGCCGGTCTGCGGGCTCGTCCCAGTTGGACGCGGCCGTGACGGTCCCGCGGTGGGTGGTGTACCCGACCAGGAAGGCGGCATCGCCGTACTCCTGCCGGATGAGCTGCCCCACGTTCCATTCGCCCGCCCGGCCCATCGAGGTGAACCGCGCGTCCCCGAGGTGTGAGTTGTGGGCCCAGACGACGACCTTCGGGTTCTCCACGCGGTCGGAGAGGTGGCGCATCAGCTCCTTCAGCGTTTCCGCCATGTGCCGGTCCCGCAGGTTCCAGGACGAGGTGCCGCCCTGGTACATCGTGCGGTAGTAGCGCTCGGCAGTGTGAGCCAGCCGCGCGTTCTGCTCGGCGAAGAAGAACTCGTCCTCCGCCAGCACCTCGTCCTCTGCGAGGTATCTCGAGCGGTTGTCGAGGAGCTCCACCAGCTGTTCGACCGCCGCCTGCTCGCAGGAGACGTCGCTTCGATGCGCCGCCATCCACGCGTACGTGTTCGCGTTCCGGTCCGCCCGGTCGAAGCAGGCATACCGTTCGCGTGCCCGCGCGGCCGCTTCCGGGTCCACCGTGGAGAGGTACGCGATCACCTGGTCGATGGAGGCGTAGAGGCTGTAGAGGTCGAGCCCGTAGAACCCCACCGCCGACCAGGCCTCGTGGTGGGCTTCGTTGAACTCGCGCAGCCATTCGATGAAGTCGACGACGGCGTGGTTGCGCCACATCCAGGTCGGAAACTGGGCGAAGCCGTCGAGCGATTGGATGGCGTCGCTGTCACTGCTGATGCCTCGCACATACCGATTCGCGCGGTAGGCGTCCGGCCAGTCGGCTTCGACCGCGACCGCCGCGAAGTCCTTCTCTGCAATGAGCCTCCGCGTGATCAGCCCACGCTCCCGGTAGAACTCCTCGGTGCCGTGCGTCGCCTCACCGAGCAGGACCACCCGTGCCTCGCCGATGTCTTCGAGCAGCGCGTCGTAGTCCCTGAAGTTGCCTTCCAGCGGAACCGCCGTTCCTCGGATGCCTTCGAGGAGAGTGAAATCGTCGCTGGCTCGCGTCGCCATACTGCAAACTTCGGCACGCTGAACCGCTCCACAAGTCGGGGGCTTTTAGAGGCGGCTTCCATGGATGACGCCACGCGCCTTGACCCCACACCGTTCAAGGGGTAGGCCGCCCGTCTGCTGAGCGTCAACCACCCAACTTGCGGGGATTTCCCATGGCAGCTCCCTCTTCGCTCCGACTTCGGATCACCGTCGTCGGGCTCATCGGATTCCTGGCCGCGTGCGGCCCGAACGGCGGTTCGGCCGATGCCGGCACCGACCTCGGCCTTGCCGATCCGGCCGCCTCGTCCGTGACGGTCGCGCCCACCCAGGTTCCGGCGGATGGTCAGACGCCGGCCGTCGTGACGGTGACGCTGAAGGACGCAAATGATCAGGTGCTGGCGGACCGCGCGGTCCAGGTCGTCGCGGCGGACGTCCAGATCCAGCCGAACGCCCAGGCAAAGACCGACGCCAGCGGGGTCGCGCGGTTCGAGCTCCGGTCGGTGGTTCCCGGCCCGAAGCTGCTGAAGGTCGTGGTGAATCCGGGGACCTCGAGCGAGCAGCTGCTCTTCGAGGCGTCCTTGAGCTTCTCGGCCATCCCGGCGCCGTACCTGGCGTTCGAGCAGCAGCCGGCGAACGTGGTCGCGGGCGAGGCGATGCCGGCGGTGCAGGTGAAGTTCGTCGACGCCAGCGGGCAGACGGTCGACCTCGGGACGACGATTGCGCTGAGCATCAAGAACTCCGATGCGGACCTGTTCGGAACGACGAGCGTTGCCGCGGTGAATGGCGTCGCGACCTTCTCGGATCTGAGCGTGTGGAAGGCCGGAACCGGCCT
>JBAWAM010000109.1:0-8813 GCA_049589315.1 Myxococcaceae bacterium | reverse complement strand
CCGGGCAGCTTCACCGAGCTCGACAAGTTCGTCACCCACCGCGCCACCGAGTTCGGCATGGGCGCGAAGAAGATTCCGGGCGACGGCGTGGTCACCGGCTACGGCACTGTCGAGGGCCGCAAGGTCTTCGTGTTCGCCCAGGACTTCACCGTCTTCGGCGGGTCGCTCTCGGGCGCCTACGCGCAGAAGATCTGCAAGATCATGGATCTGGCCACGCGGGTCGGGGCGCCGGTTGTCGGCCTGAACGACTCGGGCGGCGCGCGCATCCAGGAGGGCGTGGAGAGCCTCGCCGGCTACGCCGACATCTTCCTCCGCAACACGCTGGCCTCCGGCGTGGTGCCGCAGATCTCGCTCATCCTCGGCCCCTGCGCGGGCGGCGCGGTGTACTCGCCGGCGATCACCGACTTCATCCTGATGGTGAAGGACACGTCGTACATGTTCATCACCGGTCCGGACGTCATCAAGACGGTGACCCACGAGGAGGTCTCGAAGGAGGACCTCGGCGGCGCGCTGGCGCACAACCAGAAGTCGGGCGTGGCGCACTTCGCCGCGGAGAACGAGCAGTCCGCCATCGCGATGACGCGCGAGCTGCTCTCGTACCTCCCCTCGAACAACGCCGAGGACCCGCCGGTGGTCCCCAGCGACGACGATCCGTTCCGCGAGGAGGAGTCGCTCAAGACGGTCATCCCCGCGAACCCGAACAAGCCCTACGACATCAAGGAGCTGATCCGGGGGATCGCAGACAACAAGCACTTCTTCGAGGTGCAGGAGCACTACGCCCGCAACATCGTCGTCGGCTTCGCCCGCATGAACGGCAAGAGCGTGGGCATCGTGGCGAACCAGCCGGCGGTGCTCGCGGGGGTGCTGGACATTGCCGCGTCGATCAAGGCGGCGCGCTTCGTCCGCTTCTGCGACTGCTTCAACATCCCGCTGGTCACCCTGGTCGACGTGCCGGGCTTCCTCCCGGGCACCAGCCAGGAGTGGGGCGGCATCATCACCCACGGCGCCAAGCTGCTCTACGCGTTCGCCGAGGCCACGGTGCCGAAGGTGACGCTGATCACCCGCAAGGCCTACGGTGGCGCGTACGACGTGATGGCGTCCAAGCACATCCGCGCGGACATCAACTACGCGTACCCCACGGCGGAGATCGCGGTGATGGGTCCGGAAGGCGCGGTGAACATCATCTTCCGCAACGAGCTGCAGAAGGCGGCGGACCCGAACGCCGAGCGTCAGAAGCTGGTGAACGACTACCGCGAGAAGTTCGCGAACCCGTTCAAGGCGGCAGAGCTCGGCTACATCGACGAGGTGATCCGCCCCGAGCAGACCCGCGGGAAGATCATCCGCGCGCTGGAGATGCTGAAGGACAAGCGGCAGGAGAATCCGCCGCGCAAGCACGGCAACATCCCGCTGTAATCAGGTCCTGAAAACAGGAGCGCGCGCCTTCATCAGCTGGGCGCGCGCACCGTCGACCTCATGCCTCATGCGTGCGCGGAGTCTCGCGCACGCATCTGGCGGGCATCAAGCAACGCGCTGGTGCACCGCGAGGATCGGGTAATTCATCGAGGTGAGCGACACCTTCTGGCTCCCGTCCGAGTTCACGTTGTTGGAGCCGATGAACATGGGCTTGCCGTTCTGCCAGCCGGCGAAGAGGACCACGTGCTGGCCGCCCTTGGTCTTCATCGACACCACGTCGCCCGGCTTGGCGTTCTGCAGCGAGACGCGCTTGAAGTCGGCGTCCTTGTCCAGGTTGCCCATCAGGCCGTAGACGCTGGCGCTGTGCTGCGACTTGTCGATCTGCCCCGACGCCATCAGGCACGCAGAGACGAAGTTGGCGCAGTTCACGTTGTTCGGGACCCAGTCCTGCATCCCCTGGCCAATGGCGCCCGACGAGAGCTTGAGCTCGCTGGCGTTGCGCCCCATCACGCTCTTCGCGAACGCGAGCGGATCCTGGCCCGCCGGCACGAAGCTGTCGGCTCCGACGCTGGGCGCCCCGGTCGGCATCGCGGTGGGCATCGACGTTCCGCCCGCCTTCGATGTGGAGGCAACGAACTCGTCCTTCGCCCCGGGGATGTTCAGGTTCCTCCCGGCGTAGATGAGGTTCGCGTTCTTGATGGAGGGGTTCGCCTGCATCAAGGCGGCAACGCTCGTCTTGAAGCGAGCGGCCAGACCGGACAGCGTGTCACCCGAACGAATCGTGATGCTCATCGTCGTACCCCTTCTCCGAGAGTCATTTGAATTCTCGGAGCGAGGGGATGGGTGTTGCGTTACCCCCCGTGATTTCACTGAAAGGGTACGACATGTACGCACCCCTGCGTACGTTGACTCACGCCCGCGCGCGCCGTTCGGGCGCGGTATCGCCCCTGGGGGCCGCTACAGCTTCACTGTCAGGCCGAACTGCGCCTCGACTGCGGGCCAGCCGTAGAGCGAGTCGCGGATGACGCGACCCCACCGGTCGTAGTACCAGCCGTAGTTCCAGTACGGCCCGACTCCCGCGGGGGCCGACGGTCCGGCGCGCAGGTTGAAGGTCAGCCCAAGGGTGCGATCGATGGCGTACTCCAGGCCGCCGCCGACCAGGAACGGCACGATGAAGCCGCCGTACTCTCCGAACACGGCGAACATCGGCAGGTCGACGCCGAAGTTCAGCATCAGCTGAGGGGTCAGCTGAAAGCCACCCACGAGGTCGACGGGCAGGGTCATGCCGACCACGGTCAGGTTCCGGAAGTAGAAGAAGAAGCCCGGCGAGAAGCGCAGGCCCAGGTTGAACTTGCCGCGCTCGAGCAGGTTCAGACGCAGCACGCCCTGCAGCTTGGTGCCGGGGCTCGTGGAAATGTCTGTGATGCCCTCGTACCCATAGTTGAACGAGAACTTCCCGCCGAGATCGAGCTTCGATCCGGCGCTGCCGAGCAGGGTCGCGGAGACTCCCGGCCAGCCCATCTGCCCGTGAAACGCCATCCCGCTGCCGAGGGTCTTCCCGGAGAGGACCGACGACATCTGCTGCGCCTGTGCACCGCCTGAGATCAGAACGACGACCGCCAGTACCAACCACGAAAATCGGGTTCGCATGGCGCCCATAAATCAGCGGTCGCGTCGCTCGGCAATGTGCGTCATTCACGTTGTCGCCCGCGGTTGAAGCGCTCCTCAAAAAACGTGAATGGAGCGGAAAAACCGCGCCCGGTCGAACGCCCTGCGGCCCTGCCACGCCCCCCATACATCCGACGCGAACTGCTCGAGCGCATCGCAGAGGTTGAGCGCGGTGACACCGTAGGCTTCGACGAGTTCCTCCGAACCCTGCCGCCGCGCCCACCTGCCCCATAGAGCGCCGGCTACTCATCCCGCCCGGCCGTGATAAAGGGCGCCCATGGCGAAGATTCGCAAAGTGCTGGTCGCGAACCGGGGTGAGATTGCCATCCGGGTGATGCGCACCTGCAAGGAGATGGGCATCTCCACCGTGGCCGTCTTCTCGGAGGCGGACCGCACCGCGCTTCACGTGCGTAAGGCCGATCAGGCCGTCTGCGTGGGCCCGGCGGCCTCGCGGGAGAGCTACCTGGTCCAGGAGCGCATCATCGAGGCCGCGAGGAAGACGGGCGCGGATGCGATCCACCCGGGCTACGGCTTCCTCTCGGAGAATTCGTCCTTCGTGCGCGCCTGCGAGGCGGCGGGCCTCACCTTCATTGGTCCGCCCGCTTCGGCGATGGACGCCATGGGCGAGAAGACGAAGGCCCGCGCGGCGATGATCAAGGCCGGCGTCCCGGTGGTCCCCGGCTCTGAGCCGCTCAACAGCCTCGAGGAGGCGCGCGCCTTCGCGGAGAAGGTCGGGCTCCCGGTCATGCTCAAGGCGGCCGCGGGTGGCGGCGGCAAGGGCATGCGCAAGGTCGAGGACATGAAGGACTTCGACTCGTCCTTCCGCTCGGCGAAGTCCGAGGCGATGAGCGCGTTCGGCAACGACGCGGTCTACCTCGAGAAGTTCCTGGATAAGCCGCACCACGTCGAGATCCAGGTCTTCGGCGACACGCACGGCAACATCATCCACCTCAACGAGCGCGAGTGCTCCGCGCAGCGCCGTCACCAGAAGGTCGTCGAGGAGACGCCCTCCCCCATCCTCTCGTCGGAGCTCCGGACGAAGATGGGCGAGGTGGCGGTCCGCGCCGCGAAGGCGGTGAACTACGTCGGCGCCGGCACGATCGAGTTCCTCGTCGATGCGAAGCGGAACTTCTACTTCCTCGAGATGAACACGCGCCTCCAGGTGGAGCACCCGGTCACCGAGTGGGTGACGGGCGTCGACCTGGTGAACTGGCAGATCCGCGTGGCGCAGGGCGAGAAGCTCCCGCTGCTGGAGACGCCGGTCCCGCGCGGCCACGCCATCGAGGCCCGCATCTACGCGGAGGATCCGGCGCAGAACTTCATGCCGTCTCCCGGGAAGATCCGCCACCTGCGCGTTCCGGGGGGGCCGAACATCCGCGACGACGAGGGCGTCTACGCCGGCTTCACCGTCCCGCTTTATTACGACCCGATGATCAGCAAGCTCTCGGTCTGGGCCCCCACCCGCGACGAGGCGATCGCCCGGATGCGCCGCGCGCTCTCGGAGTACGTGGTGAAGGGAATCACCACCAACATCCGCTACCTCCAGGGGATCATGGATCACCCTGAGTTCAACGGCGGGGACTACGACACGAGCTTCCTCGGGCGCGAACACGAGACGCTGCTCGGCAAGACCGACCCGCACATCCAGGAGGTCGCGATGCTGGCGGCGGTCGTTCGCGCGCACCTCCGCGATCAGCAGCGTTCGCACGCGCTCCCCACGGACTCGAAGCCCGGCCACGCCGTGTCGCCCTGGCGGCTCGCGGGCCGCTCGCTCCTGCGCCGCTGACGTCTTCCTCTTTTTCTTTTTCCTGTTCTTCGGACTCCCATGCCCGCCCATCGCTACTACGCCACCCTCGCCGGCCAGAAGGAGCCGACCGCCGTCGACGTCGAGGTGCTCCCCAACGGCCGCTACGTCCTCACCGTCGGCGGCAAGCGCCACGAAGTGGATGCCCAGGGCCTCGAACACGGTGCCGTGTCGCTGCTCATCGACAGCGAGTCGTATTCGGTCGAGTTCGACGAGCAGGCGGACGTCGTCGGCGTGCTGCTCCGGAACCAGCAATTCAAGATCGACGTCGCGGATGAGCGCAGCCTCCGCCTCCGCGCGGCCGCCGGGGGGTTCACCGCGGAAGGCCCTCAGACGATCGTCGCCCCGATGCCCGGCAAGGTGGTGAAGATCCTCGTGAAGGTCGGCGACGAGGTGCAGGAAGGCCAGGGGCTCGTGGTCGTCGAGGCCATGAAGATGGAGAACGAGCTGAAGAGCCCGAAGGCCGGAAAGGTCACCTCCATCACCGCGAAGGAAGGTGTCGCGGTGGAGATGAACACGAAGCTGATCGTCGTGGAGTGACACTTCATGCAGGTGTCGCGGTAGGCCTCGGCGTACCCCTGTTGCTAGGGTGGGTCCCATGCGCACACGCGGTGTGGGACTCATCGGCTACGGTGTGGTGGGTGGGGGCGTGGTGGAGATTCTCAGGACCCGGCGGGAGGCGCTCGAGCGCGCTGCGGGTCCTTTCAAGCTGATCGGCGTGGCGGTACGGGACCGCGCGAAGCCGCGCGAGGGGCTCGATGCGTCCCTGCTCCGCGGCATCGACGAGCTGCTCTCGGATCCGGCGCTCGATGTGCTGGTGGAGGTCGCCGGCGGCGTCGACGCCCCGTTCGAGTGGGTGTCCCGCGCGCTGGCGGCCGGTAAGGCGGTGGTCACGGCGAACAAGGCAATGTTGGCCGAGCGCGCCGAGGAACTGCACGAGATCATCCGGGCCCACAAGGGGCGCCTCTTCACCGAGGCGGCGGTCGCCGGCGGGATCCCGATCATCCAGGTCCTGGACCGGGGGCTGGTGGCCGACCGGGTGCTCCGGCTCGAGGGCATCCTCAACGGGACCTCGAACTACATCCTCACCCGCATGGAGCGTGAGCAGCTCCCGTTCCAGGAGGCGCTCCGACTGGCCCAGGCGCAGGGATACGCCGAGGCGGATCCCACGCTCGACATCGGCGGAGGCGACGCAGCGCATAAGCTCGCAGTGCTTGCGGGCATGGTGCTGGGAAGGCCGGTCCCCTTCAGCGCGGTCTTCCGGCAGGGCATCGATGCGCTCACTCCGTTCGATCTCCGGTGGGCGGAGCAGAACGGCTTCCGGATAAAGCTGCTCGCGCTCGGCCGCTTCGCCGAGAACGCCGTCTCGCTGCGTGTGCACCCGACGCTGGTGCCGCGCACGCAGCTCATCAGCCAGGTGATGGAGGAGTTCAACGCGATCGCCCTCGAAGGCGATCTGGTCGGGCCACAGCTCTACCAGGGCCGCGGCGCAGGCAGGCTCCCCACGGCGAGCGCGGTGGTCAGTGACCTCGTGCACGCGCTGCGCGACGAGCCGCCGCTCCAGGCCCGCCTCTCGTCCCCCGGGCCGATTGCCCTGCTTCCGATGGGGAAGGTAGTCAGTCGGCACTATCTGCACCTCGAGGTCATTGATCAGCCCGGAGTGGTCGCGCGGATCGCCAGCACGCTCGCGCGGAGGGAGATCTCCATCGCCAGCATGTACCAGCCAGAGGTCGCACACGGGTCGCAGGTCCCACTCGTCTTCACCACCCACCCTGCCGAGGACGAGCGCGTCACCCGGGCGCTCGAGGATCTCGGACCGGAGTCGTTCCTCGTCGGGCGACCCATCCACATCCGGGTGGAGGACTGACATGTCGCGCGGACGCGGACTGCTGGAACGATGGGCGCAGTACCTCCCGGTGAGCGACGCCACGCCCCGGGTCACTCTGGGCGAAGGCGACACGCCGCTGGTGCACGCGCCCCGCCTCTCCGCGCTCACCGGCGCGGACGTGTTCCTCAAGCTCGAGGGCTGCAACCCCACCGGATCCTTCAAGGACCGGGGGATGTTCCTGGCGATCTCCAAAGCGGTCGAAGAGGGCAGCACCGCGGTGGTGTGCGCCTCCACCGGCAACACCTCCGCCTCCGCGGCGGCCTATGCGGCAAAGGCCGGGCTGCGCTGCGTGGTGCTGGTGCCTGCGGGCGCGGTGGCCATGGGCAAGCTCGCGCAGGCGGTAATCCTGGGGGCGCGGGTGTTCGCGGTGGAGGGGAACTTCGATCGCGCGCTGGAGCTGGTGCGCCAGCTCGGCGAGCGACGGCCCATGACGGTGGTGAACTCGATCAACCCGTTCCGCATCGAGGGGCAGAAGACGATCGCGTTCGAGATCGTCTCCGAGCTCGGCGACGCGCCCGACCTCCACTTCCTCCCGGTGGGCAACGCCGGGAACATCACCGCGCACTGGAAGGGCTACCGCGAGGCCCGGGCGCGCGGGCTCAGCTCGAAGCTCCCGAAGATGATGGGGTACCAGGCCGAGGGCGCCAGTCCGCTGGTGAGGGGCGAGCCGGTCCTCGAGCCGAAGACGATCGCCACGGCGATCCGCATCGGCAATCCGGCGAGCTGGGCCACCGCGGTCGCCGCACGGGATGAGTCGGGCGGGGTCATCCACGCGGTCACCGACGACGAGATCATCGCCGCCTGGCAGCTTCTGGCCTCGCGCGAGGGCGTGTTCTGCGAGCCCGCGTCGGCGGCTTCTGCGGCGGGCCTGCTCAAGGCGCACGCGGAGGGACGGGTCCCCCCGGGCGCGCGCTGCGTGCTCACCCTCACCGGCAACGGCCTGAAGGATCCGGACTGCGCCCTCTCGCACTCGCCGCGGCCGATCCCGGTGAAGGCCGAATTCGAGGCGCTGGCCCGCGCACTGGGGGAGGAACCATGAACCTGCGCATCCGCGTCCCCGCGAGCACCTCGAACATCGGCCCGGGCTTCGACTGCTTCGGGATGGCGCTGACCCTCTACCTCGACGTGGAGGTACGCCCAGCGGAGCGCTTGCGGATCACCGCGGAGAACGCGGACGTTCCGCTCGACGAGACGAACCTGATCGTCCGGACGTTCCTCGACGCGATCGGTCGACCGGCAACGCCGCCTCCGCTCTCCCTTCATCTGGTGAACCGGATCCCCCTCACCCGCGGGCTCGGATCGAGCGCCGCGGCGCGCGTGGCCGGGCTCACCCTCGCCTCGGTGTTCCAGCGCGGCGCGGAGGATTTCGACCGGGACGGGATCGCCCAGCGGGCGGTCGCGCTGGAGAAGCACCCGGACAACGCCACGCCCGCAACGTATGGCGGCTTCTGCATCTGCGCGGGCGAGGCAGGGTTCGAGCGGGTCGAGATGAACGATCGGCGCTACCTGTTGATCGTCCCCGAAATGGAGATCGAGACGCCGAAGGCCCGCGCGTCGCTGCCCACCCAGCTCTCACTCGCCGACGCGGTGTTCAACATGCAGCGGGCGGCCCTGGGCGTGGCGCGCGTCACGCGGCGGCGCGAATTGGGCGCGCTGGCCCCCTTCGCGGATCGGCTGCACCAGCGATACCGGCTGGCGATCGACCCGAGGCTGCGAGACGCGTTCGACGCGCTGGCGAAGAGCCCGGCCATCGAGGCGCTGTTCCTGTCGGGCTCGGGCCCGACGGTGTTCTGCCTCGCGTCGGACTTCGGCGAAGCCCGCGCTGCCGGACAGACGTGCTTCGACGGTGTCGGGCTCGGCGTGCGCATGCTGGAGGTGTCCGTGGACAACCGCGGCGTCCAGGTCGAGCGCATCGGGTTTCACCGGGCAGGTAGGCAGGTCCCTGCCTCTCCGCCCACTCTGTGAAGCTCAGGATGTTCTCTACGGGATGCGCAGGGCGCGCAGCCCCTGGCCGGCGCCGCCGTTGACGCGCAGCAGGAC
>JBAWAM010000108.1:0-3775 GCA_049589315.1 Myxococcaceae bacterium | reverse complement strand
TCGATGAGGTGACGACTAAGGCGGTAGCGAGTTCAGCGCGGCCGCGCCGAGCTCCATCCCGGGCGCCGCACGGCAGCCTCCGCGACCGGCGTCACGTCGGTGACCGTGCAGGTCCCATCCCGGCCGCACGGACACGGCGTTCTAGAACGTCCCGGCGATCCCGATGGGCGTGATGGCGAACTGGAGCGGCGGCTCACCCGCAGATGACTGCCTCGTGTGGACGGGAAACACGTGCAGCTTCGCCGGCGAGTCGACGGTCTGCCAGCCGGCACGCGCTTCGGCGTCCGCTCTGCGGCGCGCCGTTTCGGCAGCCGCCTACTCGCGCGCGGCTGCCGTTGGATCGTCTGCCGGCGCGGTCGACGGAGCATCCGCAGACGTTGTGTGGGCTGCGCCCCTGGCCGTATTCGGGTCCCAAGAGCGCTCAGCCCGGACACGAAGCCATGGATGCTCGGTCCGGTCTCGGGAACGATACAGTCGCCCAGTCTTCGGGAGCCAGGTCAGGACGGCTCAGAAAGGCGCGGGAGCGCGCTCGTCAGGGAATGCGGCGGGGCTGGTACCTGGTGTCTCGGATGATCCGGAGGGCAGGTGTTCCCGGTGGGGGAGGTGTCTTCTCCAATTTGCCCTCGCGGACCATCTCATCGAGCGCTTGCATGAGGTATCCCTTGGCAAAAACGTTGGTGTGCAACTCCTTCGCGATCTCGTCGAGGGTCATTGCCCCTCTCTCGCGAAGAAGTCCCTCCAAGCGGGCCACCTTCCTGCGTTGGTCAGCGATCATCCAAGGCATGACGACCGCGAGCGCGATTGCCACGCCCACGCCAGCTGCAATTCCTGCAACGTCACCCATGTCCGGATCGTAGACAGCACAGCCTCGGCATGTCGATAAGGCGAACAACCGGGGGGCTGTGACTCGGAGGGGGATCAGAGCGTCGAGCCGGGGTGGTGGGAGGGAAAGCTCGAAGACTGAGCAGGATCAGCCTGCGCTGACCACCACCGGCAGGGTTCACGCGGAGAAGGATCATCATCACGAGGACAACACGGTCGTTGCCATCACCCGCGGTGCTTCGTTCGGCCCATTCGACAACACGAGCCGCACCACCCGGCCGTCGTCGCCGTCCTGGACGAAATCCTTCCCATCGAGCTGAGCGGCGAAGGAGATCACCGCGTCGACACACAACGCGTCATGTGGGCCTTCGACGACAGCCCAGCCCTCGCGGTCAACCTCGCCCTGCCGGACCCTTGCCGGGGTGACGCGAGTTGTCCGCAGGCCTGCGAACGCGACACTGGCATCGCAGGCAACTGCGATTCAAATGCATGTCCGCTTGCCACCGGGACCACTTCGACCGGCAGATGGAGCGGGCCCTGAGTACACAAGGCGAGGACCCCCTCGCCGTCACGCAACCGCAAACGCGGATCGATGTGCCTCGTGCTGCTCGTTCCGACCGCTGGCCGGGTGGAGGTGAACGGCGCGTCGCTGACGCAGGTCGACGAGGGTCGGCTTTCCGCGCGGTTGGCTCCCAACGGGAAACACCTGCGGGCTCGCCGATGCTCAGCTCCGAGCCGCCGATCACGGTGGACTCACCTGGCCTGCTGTGCCGGACGTGTACTGGATGATCTCGCCGCCGAGGTCATCGACGAACGCTCGCCCAGGCCTCCTCACACTCCGAACAGTCTGATCCGCGCGGGTGCAGGAAGACGGTGGGGTTCACCAGAAGGTGCTCGCAGACGACATCGACAACATCCCGTGCGCGCACCAGTCGCGCTGCGGCGCGTCCCACGATTCCCTCTCGCTGAAGCCGCCGTTCACGCAGCCAACCGTCGAGCAGCTTGAAGCCGGTGCAGCAGTGGTTGTTCTCGCCGTAGTCCACGCGGACCTTCCGGCCGTTCTGCACGACGGTGCAGTACATCGGTACGCTGTACGGGACACCGGCCAGAAGCTCGGCCCGGTGGACGGTCGTATTCGAGTCGTGGTCCACGCCGAGCAGGAGCACGCGGCCGTCGAGTTTCCGAACTCGCCCGACTGGGCTCGCGGGACCATGCGGAGGTATCGGCAGTGGGTCCGAGGTGATCCGCTGCGCGTTCCGTCCTGCAGCGGCGAAGGCGAAGCAGTGATCGCTCCGAACGACTCCGGACTGTCGCCAGAAGGAATCGGCAACGACTCCCAGGTGGAGCGCCGACGTCGTCGCCCGATCGAAGGGCTCGTCATCCTGGTCGGTCCAGGATGGCATGGTGACAGTTCCCGTGGGACCGACTGCCATCATCAAAGCCTCGATCACGCCAGTAGGGCCGTCTTCGATCGGTCGCAGCGCTCGGTACGACGAATGGACCAGGAGCGTGTCCCCCTCCTCGACGCCGAGCGCGTGAAGCTGTGCCACCACCTCAACCTTCGAGGTTTGTTGGTCCATGTCCCGAGCGACCTCTGAGGCCCCCCCCGAAGGCAGGGCGCAGCGTTCCCGCGCACACCCCGGCCCGGCCCGGCCCGTGGGCTCTCATCCAAGCCTGCGCGCGAGCAGCTCGTTCGCCGCTTCGGGGTTGGCCGCGCACTCGAGCAGCGCTCGGAGCAGGAGCGGCGCCACGATGGTGGCGTCCGACTCGATCACGAACATCGGCGTCTCCTCGGTGAGCTTGTCCCAGGTGATCTTCTCGTTGGGCGTCGCGCCGGAGTAGGAGCCGTAGGAGGTGGTCGAGTCGCTGATCTGGCAGAAGTAGGCCCACGGCTTCACGCTGTCGTCGCCGAGGTCGTACTTGATGGAGGGCACCACGCAGATGGGGAAGTCGCCGGCGATGCCGCCGCCAATCTGGAAGAAGCCGACGCCCGGGCCAGCAGAGAGCTCGCGGTAGCGGTCGTAGAAGTCGGCCATGTACTCCACGCCCGATTTGGAGATCGAGGCGCTGCAGTCCCCGTGCTTCACGTACGAGGCGAAGATGTTGCCGAAGGTCGAGTCCTCGTAGCCGGGGACGACGATGGGCAGGTTGGCGCGGGCAGCGGCGAGGAGCCAGCACGCCTCCGGATCGCCCTCGTAGCTGGCAGGCTCGATGGCCTGGATCACCTCGTAGAACCACTGGTGCCAGAAGCGCCGCTCGCCGGATGCGGAGGCACGCTTCCACAGCGGCACGATGATCTGCTCCACCGCGCGGAAGGCCTCGTCCTCAGGGATGGAGGTGTCGGTGACCCGGCGCATCCGGTTCTCGAGGATCTTCGTGTCGTCGCTCTTGGTGAGGTAGCGGTAGTCGGGGAAGTCCTTGTAGCTGTGGTGCGCCACCAGCCGGAAGAGCGACTCCTCGAGGTTGGCCCCGGTGACCGAGAGGCCGTGGATGAGGCCGGCGCGGATGGCGGGCGCCAGGCTGATGCCGAGCTGCGCCGACGACATGGCACCGGCGACCGCCCAGAACATCTTTCCGCCGCCCTGGATGTGGCGCCAGTAGGCGACCAGGGCGTCACGCGTCGCGCGGGCGTTGAAGTTCTTGTAGTTGGTGAGGGCGAAGTCGAGAACGGGAAGTTGGGTTGCAGGCATCGTAAAGCCCCTCCAGCGACTGGTTGAGTCGAGCCGGATGGGGCTTATCGTCGCGCACGCCTCCACCCGGCGGCGCCCTACGGTCGTGAAACGTCCCGGTTCACGCCGCCATCGAAGCGCCGAGTGGCTGCGGGACGTTTATCGGCGGAGCGGCGCGCGGGCAAGCGCCTCGACATGCGTGCCGCCGTCGGCGGTGCCCAGCGACCGGAGTCGCGGCTCGCCGCCTCGATTTCACCCCACCGAACGCTCCGACATCGCCTCAC
>JBAWAM010000107.1:0-5007 GCA_049589315.1 Myxococcaceae bacterium | reverse complement strand
GATCACCGTGGACGTGAAGGGGGAGATCGCCGAGCTGAAGAACACCATCAACACGATGGTCGATCAGCTCAGCTCGTTCGCGTCGGAGGTGACGCGCGTCGCGCGCGAGGTAGGCACCGAAGGAAAGCTGGGCGGCCAGGCGGTGGTGAAGGGGGTCGGCGGCACGTGGAAGGACCTCACCGACAACGTGAACTCCATGGCGTCGAACCTGACCGCGCAGGTGCGCGGCATCGCCACGGTGGTGACCGCGGTCGCCGAAGGAAACCTGCGCCGCAAGCTGAACCTCGAGGCCAAGGGCGAGATGGCCGCGCTGGCCGAGACGATCAACGGGATGATCGACACCCTGGCCACCTTCGCCGAGCAGGTGACCACGGTGGCCCGCGAGGTGGGCATCGAAGGAAAGCTGGGAGGGCAGGCGCGGGTGCCGGGTGCGGCCGGGACGTGGCGCGACCTCACCGACAACGTGAACCAGCTCGCTGCCAACCTCACCACCCAGGTCCGCGCGATCGCCGAGGTCGCCACCGCGGTGACCAAGGGCGACCTCACCCGGGCGATCGCCGTCGAGGCGCAGGGCGAGCTGGCCGCGCTGAAGGACAACATCAACCAGATGATCCTGAACCTGCGTGAGACCACGCAGAAGAATACCGAGCAGGACTGGCTCAAGACCCACCTCGCCCGGTTCACCCGGATGCTCCAGGGCCAGCGCGAGCTTCAGACGGTCTGCCGTCTCATCCTCAGCGAGCTGGCGCCGCTGTTGCGCGTCCAGCACGGGGCCTTCTACATCCGGGACTCCGCCAATGGCTCGGTGGAGAGCGCGGCGTTCAAGCTGCTGTCCAGCTATGCGATGAGGGAGCGGAAGCGCCTCGCCCACCGGTTCCTCCCGGGTGACGGCCTGGTGGGGCAGTGCGTACTGGAGAAGGAGCGCATCCTCCTCACCGACGTGCCGGAGGACTACATCAAGATCAGCTCCGGCCTGGGCGAGGCGAAGCCGCTCAACATCGTGGTGCTGCCGGTGATCTTCGAAGGCGAGGTCAAGGCGGTCATCGAGCTGGCCTCGTTCTACCGGTTCAACGACATCCACCTGGCGTTCCTCGATCAGCTCACCGAGTCGATCGGCATCGTGCTCAACACGATCGCCGCCAGCATGCGGACAGAGGAGCTGCTCAAGCAGTCGCAGACCCTCGCCGACGAGCTGCGCAGCCAGCAGCTCGAGCTCACCGGGACGAACCGTCAGCTCGAGCAGCAGGCCGCATCGCTCCAGGCCTCCGAGGACCGGCTGAAGAACCAGCAGGAGGAGCTGCAGCAGACGAACGAGGAGCTCGAGGAGCGGTCGCGGTTGCTCCAGCTCCAGAACGAGGAGGTCGAGCGGAAGAACCGCGAGATCGAGCAGGCGAAGCACGCGCTGGAGGACAAGGCGGAGCAGCTCGCGCTCACCTCCAAGTACAAGTCCGAGTTCCTCGCGAACATGTCGCACGAGCTGCGGACGCCTCTGAACAGCCTGCTGATCCTGTCGAAGCTGCTCTCTGACAACGTCGAGGGCAACCTGCACGACAAGCAGGTGGAGTTCGCGAGGACCATCCACGCGGCCGGCTCGGACCTGCTCGCGTTGATCAACGACATCCTCGACCTGTCCAAGATCGAGTCGGGCACCATGTCGGTGGACATAGAGCGCCTCGAGCTCGAGGAGCTCCGCAGCTACGTCGAGCGCACGTTCTCGCAGCTCGCGCAGGACCGGAACCTCGGGTTCGAGGTCAGCGTCGCCGAGGACGTCCCGCTGCACATCGACACCGACGGCCGCCGCCTGCAGCAGGTGCTCAAGAACCTGCTCGCCAACGCGTTCAAGTTCACCGGGCGCGGTCAGGTGACGCTGTCGGTGAAGCGCGCCACCTCCGGCTGGAATCCCCTCAACGACCGGCTCAACGAGGCCGGAGGCGTGCTGGCCTTCGCGGTGACGGACACCGGCATCGGCATCTCGAAGGAGAAGCACCAGATCATCTTCGAGGCTTTCCAGCAGGCCGACGGCACCACGTCGCGCAAGTACGGGGGCACCGGCCTGGGGCTCTCCATCAGCCGCGAGATCGCGCGGCTTCTCGGCGGCGAGGTGACGGTGAAGAGCGAAGTCGGCAAGGGCTCCACCTTCACCCTGTACATCCCGACCCGGCTGACGATGCCGGAGCGCCCGACGTCGGAGCTCGCAGTGGCAAACGCCACGCAGGCCATCCGGCGTCTCGAGGCGGTCGATCCCGCGCTGCTCGCGGCCAACGAGCTCGAGGACGACCGCGATGCGATCGGGCCGGATGATCGGATTCTCCTGATCATCGAGGACGACCTGGTGTTCGCGAGGATCCTGCTCGGCATCGCTCGAGACCGGGGCTTCAAGGGTGTGGTCGCGTTGCGCGGCGACGTCGGCATCGAGCTCGCGCGCCGGCTGCGGCCGGAAGCCATCACCCTCGACATTGCGCTGCCGGAGGTGGATGGGTGGAGCGTGCTCGATCGCCTCAAGCACGACCCGGTGGTGCGCCACATCCCGGTGCAGATCATCTCCGCGTCCGAGGAGGATCCCCGGCGTGCCCTGCGACTGGGTGCGCGGGCGATGCTGCAGAAGCCTGTATCGTCGGAGGCGCTCGAGGACGCCCTGGACGGAATGCGGGCGTTCATCGACCGGGCGGTGAAGAACCTGCTCGTGGTGGAGGACGACCCGGCGCAGCGGGCGGCCATCGTCGCGCTGGTCGGCAACGGCGACGTCCAGACGACGACCGCCGCCACGGCCTCGGAGGCCCTGGCAGCGATGAAGGCGCAGGACTTCGACTGCGTGGTGCTCGACCTGGGCCTGCCCGACATGAGCGGACGCGAGCTCATCGAGACGATTGCCCGGGAGCACGGGCCGAACGTCCCGATCATCGTCTACACCGGCAAGGAGCTGACCGAGGACGAGGAGACCGGGCTCAAGCGGTTCACCGAGTCGATCATCGTGAAGAGCGCGCGTTCGCCTGAGCACCTGCTCGACGAGACGGCGCTGTTCCTGCACCGGGTCGAGGCGAACCTCCCGGACAAGAAGCGCCAGATGATCCGGCAGGTCCAGCTGGAGGATCCGGTGCTGAAGGGGAAGAAGGTGCTGGTCGTCGACGACGACGTCCGCAACATCTTCGCCCTCACCAGCGTGCTGGAGCGGCACCACATGCAGGTGCTGTTCGCGGAGAACGGGCAGAAAGGCATCGAGCTCATCGAAGCCAACCCGGACCTCGACCTGGTCCTGATGGACGTGATGATGCCCGGCATGGACGGCTACGAGACGATGCGCAGCATCCGGACGCGCAACCAGCTCACGAACCTGCCGATCATCGCGCTCACCGCGAAGGCGATGAAGGGCGACCGCGAGAAGTGCATCGAAGCGGGCGCGTCCGACTACATCACCAAGCCGGTGGAGACCGAGCAGCTCCTCTCGCTGCTCCGGGTCTGGCTGTACAGGATAGACGCCGCGCAGCGCCCCTGAGATGGCCGACATCGAGGACATCGAGCTCGACCTGCTGCTCGAGGGGATCAACCGGGTGTACGGGATGGACTTCCGCCAGTACGCCCGGACCTCCCTCCGGCGGCGGGTGCGAAACCTCCTGCACGCGGAGAAGCTGTCCCGCATCTCCGCGCTGCAGGACCGCATCCTCCATGACCCCGCCGCGATGGAGCGGGTGATGGCGTTCCTGCCCGTGTCGGTCACCACCATGTTCCGGGATCCGTCCTTCTTCAGCGCATTCCGCGAGAAGGTCGTGCCCCACCTGTGGTCGGCCCCGTTCGTGCGCATCTGGCACGCCGGGTGCGCGACCGGAGAAGAGGTCTACTCGCTCGCGATCCTGCTCACCGAGGTGGGGCTCTACGAGCGCTGCCGGATCTACGCGACCGACCTGAGCGGCGCGGCGATCGAGCGCGCGAAGGCGGGCATCTACCCGCTGGAGCAGATGCAGGAGTTCACCTCCAACTACGTGGCGGCGGGGGGAATCGAGCCCTTCTCGAACTGGTACACGGCCCAGTACGGGCGCGCGATCTTCAAGCAGTCGTTGCGGAAGAACATCGTGTTCGCCCAGCACAACCTGGCGACGGATGGCTCGTTCAACGAGTTCAACGTCATCCTGTGCCGGAATGTCCTGATCTATTTCGACAAGCAGCTTCAGGACCGCGTGCATGGCCTCCTGTACGGAAGCCTGCGCCGTTTTGGCGTCCTTGCGTTGGGTCAACGTGAGGGGTTGCATGGAAGCGTCCACGAGGACATGTACGAAGCGGTCGAGGAGCGTCAGCGGATCTACCGGCGGACGAGCTGACGTCGCTTCGCGCGACCCGTGATAGAGGCTTCGATCATGAGCTCCGTTCCCGCAGAGCGTCTGGCGCAGATCGCCACCCGCAAGCTGAACGCGCTGAAGGTCCCGGTGCGGGTCCTGCCGGATGGCTGCACGGTCGAAGGTGTCTTCACCTTCACGCCGGGCCGGCTCGTGAACCCCATCAGTGGCGTTCCCCTTGGACGCTCGCGGTTCAAGGTGGTCGGCCACGACCGGATGCAGTTCGTCGACGCGCCGCTCGCATCCATGGAGCCGGTCCCCTTCTATGACGCCAACAGTCCGTTGGAGGTCGAGCAGGCCCTGGCGGCGGCCCTCTTTCGACGAGGCGAGCTGCTCAAGGCGGCGGGGGCCCGGTTCGAGAAGATGCGGCTGGCTCCGCTGATCGAGCCGGAGGACCTGTCGGTCCGCGCCCGCATCGACGCACCGGGGATCGGGTTCGAGCTGGAGAGCGATTCCGCCGGGACCTGGGTGCGCCGGGTGGTCGAGGGAGGGAAGGAGTTCCTGCTCGATCGCAGCCAGACCGGGATCAACCTCGACGAGTTCGCGCTCGGAGTGGACCTGGAGCTGTACCTCTCGGAGCGCCTCCCTCAGCTGAAGGCGGCGCAGCAGGGCGCGGCGCACGCCGGCGCGCAGGGAGGACCGGCACAGCGGGTCGTGCTCGAGGAGGTCCCCGCCGGGC
>JBAWAM010000106.1:0-2711 GCA_049589315.1 Myxococcaceae bacterium | reverse complement strand
TGAAGAAGATGACCTGGAGCGGCGCCAGCGACATCAGGAAGCCCGCGAGCGCAGGTGCTCCCAGCATGTTGGCCAAGTGCAGCGTGCCCTGGATGCGCTGGCGGCTCCGGGCAGCACGACCGTGAAGGTCGCCTGGCCGCCGGTCTACCGGTCCTGCTTCAGCAGGTCGCAGGCGTCGCGTTCGCCAAGGTCACACGCCTGGCGGAACTTCGCCGCTGCAGCAGTCTCGTCCCTGGTCGCGCCCCAAAGCCCGTCGCGCAGCGCAACGCCCACCCTCAGGCAACTGCCGGGGTTGCCCGCGTCGCACCCCTTCTCGAACGCGCGGAGAGCGCGGGCTTCATTGTTCGGAAGCGATTTGTGCTCGAGCAGTCGATCGCCGATCTTGAAGCACGTCTCCTCTTCGCCGAGCGCGCATGCGCGTTCGGCATCGGCGAGTCCATCCTCGAGCCGGGCGCCTGGAACGCGACCCTCCAGGGCGACGAACGACGCAAGCTGGCAGGAGGTCGAATCGCCATGAGCGCAGCCTTTCCGCGCTGCGGAGTAGATCTCCTGCAGATGGGGCACGGGCCGCTCCGCACCAACGACGAATGAGTGCACCGCGCGAACCAACGTCACGCACGCGTCGGGGCGACCCTGGGCACACGAGGCGCGTGACTCGAGGAGCTTCTCGGGGTCCCAGTTGATGTAGTTCAAGCCAAGCTGCTTTGCGCGTCGGTACCAGTGCGCTGCCTCGAAGGGATCCGCCGTTCCGTTGTGAGCGACCAGGATCCGAATGCCAAGGTCGCGGCAGCTTTCCGCAGAGCCGCGTTGACAGGCGGCTGCGAGGAGTTCACGCCCGCGCGCTTCGTCGCGGTCGGTGTTCGACAGGGAGAAGAAGTGCTTCACCCAATCCTCACAGTCCGGGCTGTTCTGACGCAAGCACGCCTCCTGCTGCGCCTTCAGTCGCTCCGCTTTCCCGCACACCGTCGCGATTCCAAGTGAGCAGGCCCTTTCGTATGCGGTGAGCGCAGCGTCCGGCGCAACCCCGTTTCGATGTCCCTTCAGCAGCAGATCCCCAAGGTCTGCACATGCAGCGGCATGACGGGCGTCACATGCCGTGCCCAGGGTTCCAACCGCGAGCTCGTAATCCGAATGGGAAATGCCCTTCTTCGGCCTGGCTTCGGTCGCAGCGTAGCGACGGCCCACTCGAAAGCAGTCCTCGACGGTGCCCGTTTCGCAGCTCCGAAGCATCGAGACCTCCTCTGCGGGAGCACACTCCTCTCCGTTGCGCCGGCACTCCTGATCGCGGATGGCGAGGGCCCGTGTCAGGTCCCTGCGCACGTCGTCTCCGTCCTCGAGAAGGTCAATCACCCTGGCGCAGCCCCGGCGCTCGCCCAGGGCACACGCGCGCTCGTAGGCGTCGGCTCGAAACTCACCCGGCGCACCGTCCCGTGCGCCCAGCCTCATGCAGGCTTCGAGCTGGGCCGGCCCCGAGTTCCCGCAAAAGGACTTCAATTTCTTCGCACCTTCGTCGCCCTCGGTGAGGTCCGCTTCGTACACACACGCAGGGGCCAGACCTCGAGCACAGGCGCTCTGGAACGCGGCGCTCATCCGTTGTCTCTCGTTGCCGAGGGCCGACTCGGTGCGATTGCCGAGGCGCATGCAGGCATCCAGCTTGCCCGCGGCACAAGCCGAATCGTCCTGCTCACAGGACGCCAGGTTTCCGGCACGGCAACGTGCCCGTTCAACCGCCGCGGCTCGCTCCGGGGGAAGGGAGCGGGACACCAGTCCACAACTCCAGACGTCTCCCAGATCGCAGGCCCTGACCGCCAGCCTTCGCCCGGACTCTGCGGCAGCTTGCGATTCGAAGCACGCGTCCAGATCTCCCGAGTTGCACGCGAGCCGACGGCAACTCCTGGAGTCCCCTCCCTTGCAGGTCTCCTCGAGAGACTGCACTTCACGGTCGTGAAGGCGGGCGGCACTCAATCCCATGAGACATGCATCTACTTCGCCCGCCTGGCACGCCACCGCCAGGAGCTCCTGAAGTTCCGGACGGCCGCTCGTCTCGAGCCTCTTCACGACGGCAAAGCACGCTCGTTTCTCGCGGTGCTCGCATCGAGGCCTGGCCCACTCGAGCAGGCCCTGCACCTGCCCCTCGGTCACCTCGCCCTGACAAGCGGCAAGGAAGCCGTCATCACAAAGAACCGCCAATCGCACCTGAGCGCCCTTCGAGGACCGGGCGCGGTGGACGTGCTCGTAGCAGGCCTCCAACGAGCCACGCATGCACAGGCGCTGGAGGTCCCCGTCCAACTGGCTGCGATCCACGCCAATCGAATCCAGATGCCGCAGAAACGTGAGGCAGGCGCGGTCGTCCGCGCCCTGGCACGGGTTGACCGATGCGGTGTCGTGACCGGCTTGTTGGGTCAGGGCACAGCTCGAGACGACAAGGACGATGGGAAGGGCGAAATGGCGCATGCGTCACGGTATTGGGAGATCGACAGCGTATCCGTCACGCGCACTTGTGCCTACGGCGGTCCGGGATGGCCACCTGCGCATCGCCGCGCTCCGAGCGGCCCACGCGCTCGGCGTCCTTCCGGGAACGAGGGGGGTCAGCCCTGCCCCGCGGGGCGCTTGAAGAAGAAGACCTGCGCGGGTCGTGCGCCGGTGATCCGCTTGCCCGGCGCCTTCTCGAGGACGCCGTCTTCCATCAGTCGATTGAACTTCCGGCGGAA
>JBAWAM010000105.1:0-10262 GCA_049589315.1 Myxococcaceae bacterium | reverse complement strand
GGTCGATCACCTCCACCGTCTCGGTGGGAAAATTCTCTCCACCACCACAGACCATGATCTTCCCGTCGTCGTACATCACCGCGCTTCCGGCGAAGCGATCACCGAAGAGACTCGGGGCGACCTCGGTCCACTTGCCGGTCTCCGAGGTGTCGAGATAGCGCGCGACGGGGTCCGGACCGGCATTGAAGACCTGTCCGTTCGGGGCCACGAACATCCAGGGATAGGTCCGGAGCGTGAGCATGGCGCCCGTCAGGTTTCGCCACCTCTGGTTCGCCTCCTCCCACACCTGTGGCAGACGGTTCTCTCCCACCCTCCTGGCGGTGTCGGTCCCGGCGATCACCAGCATGTCGCCATTCGGCAGCAGGAGATTGGTCGGGTACCAGCGCCCTGCGTTCATGTCCGGCAGGCGCGTCCACGTGTCGGCGATTGGATCGTAGATGCTGGCGTTTGGGAGTCCCTGGTTGCTGTCGCGGTGCCCACCGGCAACGAGGAGCCTTCCGTCCGACAACAGCGCGTGACCCGCGCAGAAGACGTTGTAGCCGGGGTGCTCAGCCTCCGAACGGGCCCCGGTGACGGGATTCCACAGGTTCATCCGGGTGGGGGAGAATTCGGTCCACGAGAGGACGTCCCCGGTCGGCAGCAGCATGAAATGAGTTCCGTTGTCGGGCCACTCGATCATCTCCGACCACTGGCCCACCTGTGATGGCTGGGCGAAGGCGACCGTGCCAAGAAGCACGAGGGGAAGGATGGTGCGCGTCTCTTTCATGCAGCGAAACGGTTGCAGGTTGCATTCCAGCCAGCGAACTTCGCGGCCGCCCGCTCGCTCGTTGCTTCCCCGCCTGCGGCCGCGAGTCGGCCCTGAAGATTCAGTTCGCCTCGCCCGGGGATGGGACTGGGACGATGGCGCCCTGGAACCGCTCGGTGATGAAGCGCTGGGTCTCCGGTCGGTGAAGTGCGCGCATGAGCGAGACGACCCGCGGGTCGTTCAGCAGCTCGGGGCGCACTGCCACGATGTTCGCATAGGGCGAGTCGGTTCCTTCGCGGGCGAGGGCGTCGCGGACCGGATCCAGCCCGGCCTCCAGCACGTAGTTGGTGTTGATGACAGCCGCGTCCACGTCCGGAAGGCTTCGAGGCAACTGGGCACTCTCCAGCTCGCGGAGTGACAGTTTCCGGGGGTTCTGCGCCACATCAAGCGCGGTGGGAAGCCCCTGCACTTTCTTGAGCGTGAGCAGGCCCGCGGTCTCCAGCAGGCGAAGCGCGCGCGCCGCGTTGGTGGGATCGTTGGGGATCGCGACCACCGCGCCCTCCGGCAGTGCCTCCAGCGAGGCATGCCGTCGCGAGTACACCCCGAGCGGCTCCACGTGAACCTTCCCGGCCGAGACGAGTCGCGTCCCGCGATCGGCGTTGAACTGGTCGAGGTACGGCTGGTGCTGGAAGAAGTTGGCCTCCAGCTCACCCTCGGCCAGCGCGAGGTTGGGCTGCACGTAGTCGGTCAGCTCGACGATCTGGAGCTTGATGCCTTCCTGGGCGAGCTGCGGTTTGACGTGCTCGAGGATGATGGCGTGCGGGACGGGACTCGCGCCCACGCGCAGGGTGTTCGGTTCGCCGGACGGAGACCGCTTGCACCCCGCGGTGGAGAGGACGAGGACGGTGGCGAGGAACCAGGGCAACAGGCGGCGCATGGGCGCTCCGGAGGTCAAAGGGTCAGCGGTAATCGAATCTGCGGGCCACGCGCTCGCCGAAGAACTGCAACCCCTGCACGAGGGCGAGCAGGACCAGGATCGTCGCCAGCATCACGTCGGTGCGGAAGCGCTGGTAGCCGTATCGGATGGCGAGGTCGCCCAGGCCGCCTCCTCCCACTGCGCCGGCCATCGCCGAGTAGGAGACGAGGCTGATTGCGGTGAGCGTTGCGCCTCGCACCAGGGCCGGCAAGGCCTCGCGCAGGTAGGCGTGGCGGATGACCTGCAGGGGCGTGGCGCCCATGACCGTGAGGGCCTCCACCAACCCGACGGGCACCTCCCGCAGCGCGCTCTCCACCAGCCGCGCCACCGAAGGGATGGCGGCGATGATGAGCGGGATCAGCGCCGCGCGGGTCCCGATGGAGGTCCCCACGAGGAGTCGCGTGAACGGGATCAACGCGACCATGAGGATGATGAACGGGATGCTCCGCCCTACGTTCACCACCGCGCCCAGCGCACGGTTCAGGACGGGGATCGGGTGGAGTCCTCCGGGCTCGGTGGTCACGAGCAGTACGCCCAGCGCGAGCCCGGCAACGCAGGAGACGGCCGTGGCCACCGACACCATCAGCAGGGTCTCCAGGGTCGCGGGGACCAGGAGGGCCAGCAATGCCTCCCAGGAGTTCATTGTTCCTCTCCGGCGGAGGTGGCACCCGGAAGTCGCGGCGAATCACCCGCCGGAATGATTTCGTTCGCCGTGCCCTCGCGGACGATGCGGCCTGACTCGAGCACAGCGACGCGATCCGCGAGGCGACGCACGGCCGCCAGGTCATGGGAGATGAGCAGCACGGTCAGTCCCAGCTCGTCGCGAACCCGGCGCAGGAGCTCGAGCACCACGTCGGTGGTCTCCGGGTCGAGCGCCGAGGTGGGCTCGTCGCACAGCAGCAGGCGTGGGGACGTGGCCAGGGCGCGGGCGATGGCGACCCGCTGCCGCTGACCTCCGGAGAGCGCGCGGGGATGGCTCTCCGCGCGGTCGTGGAGTCCCACCCACCCGAGCAGCTCACGCACGCGGGCGTCGATCGTCTCCCGTGGCGACCCCGCCAGTTCGAGCGGGAGCGCCACGTTTCCCGCTGCGGTGCGTGAGGGAAGCAGGTTCAGCTGCTGGAACACGGTGCCTACGTGGCGGCGCGCGGCGCGCAGGGCATCCCCCTGCAGGTGGGCGAGATCGAGCCCGTCGACGACGATGCGTCCCTTGTCCGGTCGCTCCAGAGTGGCCGTGCAGCGGAACAGGGTGCTCTTTCCCGCGCCGCTCCGGCCGATCACGGCCTGAATCGTGCCAGGGGCGATGTGCAGCTCCACATCGCTCAGCGCTGCGACGCCCCCGTAGTGCTTGCTCACTGACTCAAATCGGACCTCGCTTCCGCCGGAGGGGCGGGGCAGAAGGGGCTTGCTCATGTCTTCGTTCTCGACGGGGCCGGGCAATGATCGCACCCGAACCCACTAACGGGCCGGCGCGGAAAAATCTGGGAAATGGAAGAGGGAGGAGGGCGCGCTGCGGATCAACCGAGACAACAACAGCGCAGCCGATACACGAGGGTACGCCCACAACACCGACAACGGCATGGGACGCGTAACTCGGCGTGCAAAGGCTTCCGCGACATCTCGGAGGTCATCTACCTGCGCCGGTCCCCGCCTGTCAAAACAAGCTTGAGGCGGGGCGAGGCCGCCGGGCACGGCTCGACCGCTGGCTTCATGGCGGCCGTGTCCGTCCGGCCGGTACAACCGTGGTCCGTTGCTTCAGGAAGGACCGGCTACGCGATCGCGCCCTGCTCGAATGCTGCGCCCGCTCCGACGCCGCTCAAGCGCAGCAGCGCCTGAGTTGCGGTGGCGACATCCGGCACCTCGAGGTCGGGGCGGGGGAGGGCTTCGAGCCAGCACTTCTCCCGCTTCGACAGCCACACGGTCCGCATTCCGGCGCGCCTTGCGCCCGCGATGTCCCAGCCCTGGGCGCTGATCATCCAGCACTCGCGGCCGGGCTCGGCGTGGGCCATTGCGTAGACGTCTGGATGTGGCTTGCTGGTCTGGAGCCTGTCCGCGGAGAGGACCTCGTCGAACCGCTCGAGGACGCCCGCGCGATCGAGCAGCGCGCGCGTGTAGTCCTCGCCCGAGTTGGTCAGTGCGACCAACCGCCAGCCGGCCTCGACGAGTCGCACGCACGCTGCCTGTGCGCCCTCGGCGGGATTCAGCATGTTCAATCCCTTGAGCACCTGCTCCTGGCGGGACCGGTCCTGGGACCCCTTCCCGAGCAGCAAGAGGGTTCTCGGCAGCGCTGCGGCGAGGATCTCGGAGTACGGGACGTAGTCGCCCGCGTGGGAGAGGGCGATGTGGTCACGCGTGGCTTCGGCGAACCAGGCCTCCAGGGTGCAATCCGGGGCGCCCATTGCGGACAGCCTCTGCCGCAGGGGTTCGAGGCTGAAGAAGGTTCCGAGCATGTCGAAGACCGCAGTGCGCATGGACCACCTCCGTGAAGGGACGGCGAGCGTAGAGACCGCGCGCACGCCGGGGCACCGACAGGGGACGGGCCTGTCGTGAACGCGACGCCGGTATGGCGGGAAAAGTTCCGTAGTACTGCGTTGGGGCTGGTACAGCGTCAGGCCGCCGACGTCAGTCGAAGCTCAACCCGACCACGTGCTGGGACCCGAGCCCGGGCGTGGTGCGCCAGGCGTACTGGTAGAACACCGAAATCGGGAAGCTGGAGCCCCACACGGTCCGCAGCTTCGCCATCGCGCCGACTGCGGCGTGGCGCGGAGAGCGCTCGTCGTCCGTCTGGATGCCTTCGAAGAAGCCCTCGAGATCGAGCTGCCGGACGAAGAAGGATGGGGCCAGCCAGAGGAACGTGGTCGTGCCTCGATCGATCACCAGCGGATAGCGGTAGCGCGCGCTGAGGATCGCCGCCGCGTTCACCCGGAAGGCGTAGTCGTCGAATCCTCGAAGGGGCTCGGAGAAGGCGACTCCGGGGAGGAACACCTCGGGCGCGCCCGGCTGCGGCGTGTCTTGCGATCGCAGCGCCCAGGAGGCGTCGCCGGCAGCGATTCCGCCCAGCTGAAGCATGCGATCCGCGCGTCCTACCAGCGCGCGGCCGCGAACGCCGACTGCGAACGTGTGTCGCGCGAGCACCGGGAGCGGGACGTACGCGGTCACGCCTGCGCGCAGATCCAGCAGATCGACCTCGCTCCCCAGCGCCCTCGGGTAGCCCGTCACCGAGCCGTCGAGTCCCAGGCCTCGGCGCGTTCCGGAGTAGGGCGTGCTCTCGCCGGCGAACCACGACGCACCCGCGGAGGGCCCGAAGAGCCGGACGGAACGGAACCGATCCGGATCGCCATTCACCGGGATGACCCTCACGTCGCGCTGGAGGGCGTCCAGGCCGAACCCGACGTTGGTCGTCCAGAACGAGCGCGACGCGTTGAGCGACACGCGCCAGTCGGTGTTGCGGTGGGTGGCGACGACATCCTGCTGCGCGACGGGATCGGCAAGGCCGAGCTCGCTGCTCTGCGAGGCGCTGCGTGAGACCGCTACGGAGAGGTACCACGGAGCGAGCTGGTGATTGCCGTACGCGAGCGATACGGAGGGCTCAGGCTGGAAGGTGTTCCAGGTCGCGTTGATTGCCCAGCCGTGCAGGCCCAGCCGGTCATGCCCATGGAGCGATGCGGTCAGGATCGCGCCGACGCGCCCGGTCCCGAAGCTGATGCCGAGGAGGCCCGGGACGCGCAGCCTCGGGATGAACAGCTCGTCGAACACCGAATAGCGATCGTCGGAGAGGACCCGGACGGTGCCATCCTCGCGATCGCCGAACACGGGCTCCGGAACCGCCGCGAGGCTCGTCGGCGTTCCGGTCGCAGCGGTCATCTGGGTGACCGGCATGGCGTCCAGGGTCCAGTGCCACGCTTCGCGGTTGAGGAACGCGATGCGCTCCGGGTTCACCACCACGGGATCCATCACCGCCCAGGGCGCGTCGGTGAGGACGCGCAGCTCGCCGTCGTCAATGCGGAGGGCGTGCGCTTGAGGTCGCCCCTCGTGCTCGCGCAGGAACACGAGCGTGTGATCGTTCATCCACTGCGACGAGTAGTTGAAGCGACCGTCGTTCGTGAGCTGGCGAAGCGAGCCGTTGGCCTCGCGGAGGTAGAGGTCGAACCCGTTGCGTCCGCGACGGGAGAAGGCGACCCGCTTCCCATCGGGCGACACCGCGGGCGCGCCGAGGGACTCACGGGTCTGGAAGGAGGTCAGCGGCTCGACCGCACCGGTTCGAAGATCGAGGCGTACCAGGTTCGACCGGTCCTGATCGAGCGCCACGTATACGTAGCCCGCGCCATCCGGTGTGAGATCGCCCCCGATGCCGCGCAGCCCCGGCCAGCTCCGGATGTATTCGCCACTGTGCGCGTCGAACTGGCGCAGCGCGTAGGTCGAACCCCCATCGATGTCGACGTCCTCGCTCAGGAAGAACAGGTGTCGTCCGTCTCGCGAGAAGGTGAAGCCGCTCACCGAGCTCGGGTGGGCGACGATCCACTCGCGGCCCGGGAGGACCTGCACGAGCGAACGCGAGAACCGCTCGCTTCCGTCGGCTTCGCGCACGGTCAGCCGCACGACCTGCTCGAGCCCCACCGAGATCGTCGCGAGCGCGCCGTCGCTGGGTGAGGCGGCCAGCCGGGCCTGATAGCCGAGACCGGGCGCGAGCACCGTTTGTGCGTCCGGACGCCGCCGATCGGGGAGCGCAGCCACGTACTCCCGGCTGTACGCGTCGAGCATCGAGCCGATGGTCCGTCCGTAGACCTTCTTGAATCGGAGCGTGACGCCGACCGGTGAGAGAATCGACCGGCCCTGCAGGTCGACGAACTCCCACAGCTTCTCCTCGCCGTGTGTCTTCGCCAACCACTCCACGAACCTGCTGCCGCTCAGGTAGTTGCCGCCGAAGGGAAGCAGCTCGCGGTCGTTGGGGTTGAGGTTGCCGCTGCGGATCTCGCCCTGTGACGCGATGCCGGAGTCGAAGCTGGCCCGGTACAACGGGCTGTGCGGACGTCCCTGCTCGTGACCGAGGTTCCCTTCGAGGTACGTGGCGAGCCCTTCGAGGAACCACGTCTCGGTGAACACGTTCGGGGACATCAGGTCGCCGAACACCAGGTTCACGTACCGCCAGAACCCATCCGTCTGCTCCATCTGGACGTAGTGGACGGCCTCATGACAGGAGACGTCGGCGATCTCCGCGACCCCCATGTCGTAGAAGTTGAAGACCTCCAGCCCCATGTGGAGCGGAACGACCATCTCGGTCGGGATGCCGCCCATCTGCGCCCGGACGAACGCGTTGTTGTATTCGGCGCTGGTGACCAGCACGACCATCTTGCCGCGCTCGGTCTGGGACACCGCCCGATTGCGGAGCGCGTCCGTGCAGGCCTCCAGCCGGGCCGCCGTCCGCAGCGCGGCCTCGCGCGCCGAGGCGGGGTAGTAGACGACCAGCGACTTCGTCTCCAGCCGGCGCATGTCCTCGCGCGCGAAGGAGGTCGCGATCTCGGGTGAGAACCTCGGTCCCACCGACGCACATCCCGCTGCCAGCAGCAGTGCGGGAAACCACCACGTGATCCTGCTCAAGGAAGTCTCTCCAACGCCGGCCGTCCCGCGGAACTCTAGCCCAGCGCCCCCGGGTTCGATGCTCGGGATCGCGCCTGGCCGCTCAGCGCGCGGGTCCTCTCAGCAGCCGGTCGAGCGCGGCGCGGGTCTCGGGCGGCAGATGCGCGCTGCACAGCTCCACCGCGCGCAGGGAGAGGAGACGGTAGATGGCCCCGAGCTCCTCGGGCAGGGCCGCCAGATGTGCCCGCACCACCGCGAGATCTCCGCGCTTCACCGGGCCGGTCAGTCCGGGCCCGAGCCCGCGTTGTTCGACGCCGCGCAACGCGGAGCGGGAGAGGGGGAGCAGCGCGCGAAGGGCGTCCTCTTCGTCGATGCCGGCGACCTCGAACGCCTTCACCGCGGACGCGAGGAGCGAGACCATTCCGCCGGCGGCGAGCACGGCGCCCGCGTGATAGGCGGCGCGCTTCGATTCGGGCACCTCGATCACGTGAAGTGACAGGTCCTCGGCCATCCGCTTCAACACGGTCATCAGCGGGCGGCCGGTGGCGCTCAGGGCGACGGTGTGGCCCTCCAATGGATCCTCGGGATCCGACACCGCGGCCAGCGGGTGGAAGGAACCGCGCATGCGGCGCGAGATCATCGGCCCGGAACCGAACACCGACAGATCCAGCGCGCCCGCACAGTGCACCAGGGCGGTGCTCAAGCCGAGCTCGAGCAGCACCTGCTCGGCGACGGCGGCCACAGCGCCGTCCGGGACCGCCAACATGCAGATCGAGGCCTCCTCGAGCGAGTCCAGGTCCGCGATGGGGATTCCCAGGGCCACCGCACGTCGCAGCGACGCACCGGACCGGGGGAGCACGCTCACCGGCCAACCGGAACGCTTGAGCCCGAGCGCGAGCGCGCCACCCATCCTCCCGAAGCCGACGATCACCACGTTCGGACGTTCGGGCGTCGGCTCCTTCCGGCTGCTGCGGCGTGGCTTCACCGGCGGCCGGCGTGGGCGTGCAGAGCGGCGGACCGCCATGCTCAGCTCCGCGCCTCGCGCTGGAACATGAGCTGCGCTCCGTTCCACCACACGCGCACGAGGTCGCCCTGGGCGAACCCACCGGCGAGGATCCGCTCCGCCAGGGGCGCCTCGACGAGTCGCTGCACGGTCTGCCGCATCGGTCGCGCGCCCAGCATCGGATCGAACCCACCCGACGCGAGCAGATGCCCGATGACGTCCTCGCCCGCCACGTACGCGATGCCCTTCTCGCTGGCGAGCCGGCGGCTGCTCTCCTCCAGCAGCAGCGCGGCGATGCGCGCGACCTCCTCGTGCTTGAGCGGGCGGAACACGAGGCGCTCGTCGATGCGGTTCCACAGCTCCGGCGGCAGCGCCTTGCGCGCCGCCTGCGCAGCGGCATCCTGCGACTGCGCCTCGACGACGGTTTCGGCGGCGTTGCCGAAGCCCATGGGCCGCGCCTTGCGTTCGAAGGCCTCGGCGCCGAGGTTGCTGGTGAGGATGACCACGGTATTCGAGAAGTCGATGTGCCGTCCCTTGCCGTCGGTGAGGCGGCCCTCCTCGAGGACCTGGAGCAGGAGCATCAGCACTTCGCGGTTGGACTTGTCGATCTCGTCGAGCAGCACCACCGACGAAGGACGACGACGCACCGGCTCGGTGAGCTGACCGCCCTCGCCGAAGCCCACGTAGCCCGGGGGAGCGCCGACGAGCCGCGAGACGCCGTGAGCCTCGGAGAGCTCGCTCATGTCGATGCGGACCAGCGCGTCGCGGCTGCCGAAGAGCACGTCTGCCAGCGCGCGGGCCATCTCGGTCTTGCCTACGCCGGTGGGGCCGAGGAACAGGAACGAGCCCATGGGCCGGCGGCTGGCGAACCCGGCGTAGTTGCGGCGGATCACGCTGGCGACCCGGGCGATGGACTCCTCGTGTCCGATCACCCGGGTGCGGAGATCCTCCTCCAGCCGGAGCAGCCGGGTGGTGTCGCCCATCAGGAGGCGCTCCTCGGGGATGCCCGCGAGCCGCGCGACGATCCGCGCCACGTCCTGGGGCTCGACCACGCTGCGACCCTCTCGCCGGCAGCGCGAGCCGGTGAGGTCGACGATGGAGATCGCCTTGTCCGGGAGGAAGCGATCACTCACATAGCGCGCCGCCAGGGAGGCCGCGGCCTCGAGCGCCTCGCTGGTGAAACGCAGTCCGTGGTGTTCCTCGTACCGGGGGGCCACGCCGCGGAGGATCTCCACCGTCTCCGGGATCGACGGCTCGTTCACCACCACCGCGGTGAAGCGGCGCTCCAGCGCCGGATCCTGGGAGATGAACTTGCGGTACTCGTCGTGCGTGGTCGCGCCGATGCAGGGGAAGTCGCCGCGCGCCATCGCGGTCTTCAGCTCGTTGGCTGCGTCCTGGGGACCGTCGCCGGTGGAGCCCGCACCGATGAGCGTGTGGATCTCGTCGATGAACACGACCACCCGGCCCTCGGCCTTCCTCACCTCGTCCTTGAGCGCGTTCAGCTTCTCCGAGAACGAACCGCGAAGCTGGGTCCCCGCCACCAGGGAGGCCATGTCGAGCTCGATGATCACCCGGTCGCCGAGCGAACCCGGCAGGGTCAGCAACTGCTGCGCGACGCCTTCGACCACCGCGGTCTTGCCCACCCCCGGCTCCCCGAGGAGGCACGGGTTGTTGGTGCGGCGCTTGCCGAGGATGTCGATGATCTCGTCGATCTCCTTCGCGCGGCCGATCACCGGGTCGAGCTCTCCCAGGCTGGCTTCCAGCGAGAGGTTCCGACCCAGCGACGTCAGCATCGGGAAGTCAGTGGCTGCCAGTTCGAGGCCCTTGCTCGGCGACTTCGGCGCCGGCTTCGCGGGCGGCATCGTCGCGGGGCGCGTGACCGGGGTCGAGGTACCGGCCCGGGCCACCGGCGCGCTCACCGCGGGCGTCGAAGCAGCGAGCTCCTCCTCTTCGTTGCCGATGAG
>JBAWAM010000104.1:0-1661 GCA_049589315.1 Myxococcaceae bacterium | reverse complement strand
CCAGGCCCGCCGCCTCGGCGACGATCTCCAGATTCCGGCGCTCTACTTCGACCAAAGTGGACGACTGGGCGGTCGGGTCGGGGGCCTCGCCCCCTCGCCACATCCACACGCCTCCGCCAACCGCCCCTACCACCGCGACGAGTCCGACGATCTTCCCGACCTTGCTCATTTCGACCTCCGCTCATCGCGCTCGATGGCGCCATCCCGGATGAACAGCACCCGGTGTGCGTGCTCCGCAATGTCCGGCTCATGCGTGACCAACACGATCGTCTGTCCCTGCGCGTACAGCTCTCCGAACAGGCCCATGATCTCTTCACTCGTCTTCGTATCCAGCGCACCGGTCGGCTCGTCTGCGAACAGCAGCGCCGGCCGGGTCACCAGCGCCCGCGCGATCGCCACGCGCTGGCGCTGACCACCGGAGAGCTCGTTGGGAAGGTGCTCCATCCGCTCGCCCAGCCCGACCTGCTCCAATGCGCTCGCCGCGCGCGCCCGGCGATCCTTGCGAGGCACGCCAGCGTACACGAGCGGAAGCTCCACGTTCGCCAGCGCGGTCGCCCGGCCCAGCAGGTTGAACGTCTGGAAGACGAACCCGATCTCCCGGTTGCGGACGCGGGCCAACGAATCCTCGTCCAGCCCGGCCACCGGATGTCCGTTGAGCCAGTACTCGCCGGAGGACGGTGAGTCCAGGCAGCCCAGCAGGTTCATCAGCGTGGACTTGCCGGAGCCGGACGGGCCCATGATCGCCACGTACTCGTTGCGACCGATCTCCAGATCCACCCCGCGCAGCGCCCGGACCGTCTCGGAGCCCATCCGGTACTCCTTCTTGAGCGCCGCGGTGCGGATGATCAGATCTGCGTGCGTGCTCACAGCTTCCTCCCGGCCAGCGCCTCGAGCTCGGCGCGCGCGAGCTGGTAGTCGAACCGCGCGGTCACCAGGTTCGTCTCCGCCTCGACCAGGCTGGTCTGCGACTGCAGCAGATCCAGGATGGTGGAGACGCCCAGACCGTAGCGCTCCTGCTGGACGCGGAGATCTTCCGCGCCCACCTCGACCGCCTTCTCCGCCAGCGCGATCCGCTCCTTCGCCAGCTTCACCTGACCCAGCGCGCGCTCGGCCTCGGAGCGGACCATCCGGCGGGTGTCGGAGAACTGCGTGTTCGCCACGTGGTCCTGGACGCGGGCGCGCTCCACGGCCTCGTCCCGGACGAACCCGTCGAAGAGCGGATACGACAGGCCCAGTCGCACCGACCAGTTCGTCATCCCCGACGTGGTGCCGACGCCGGTGGTGCCCCAGTCGTAGCCTGTCGAGAGCTGCAGCGACGGAAGCCACCGGGAGCGCGCCGCGGACACCCCCGCTTCGGACGCGCGCGCGCTGCCCTCCGCTGCCAGCACCACCGGAGCGCTCGAGGAAATCTCCGCAACGAGCGCGGCGTCCTCGACGGTCAGCGGCTTCGGTTCGACCGGACCGTCCGTCCGCGCGGTCACCCGCCCATCGAATCCGACCAATCGTCCCAGCGCGAAGCCCGCCGTGTTCTGGTTCGTCTGCTCGGTCAGCAGGGACTGCTGGGCGGTGTTCAGCTCCAGCTCGGATCGGAGCACGTCGGAGCGGGTCGCGGAGCCCACCGAGAAGCGCCGCTGCGCAGCGTCGAGCGCCTGGCGCGCGCG
>JBAWAM010000103.1:0-1680 GCA_049589315.1 Myxococcaceae bacterium | reverse complement strand
CGCCCTTGACCCCCATAAGCCGGGGGATCGATAAGGGCCCGCCGTCGTGTGTTTACCGAATCCCCAATCAACCCCGCTTGGAGGCAGTCATGGCTCGTGAGGTCGTCATCGTTGGAGCAGCGCGTACCCCGGTTGGCGCATTCCAGGGCGCGCTCTCGCCCCTGACCGCGCCGCAGCTCGGCGCCATCGCGATCAAGGCCGCGCTCGAGCGGGCCGGCGTCTCCCCGGACAGGGTCGACCAGGTCATCATGGGCAACGTGCTCCAGGGTGGCGTCGGCCAGGCGCCTGCTCGTCAGGCCACCATCCACGCGGGCCTTCCGGAGACCGTTCCGGCCGTCACCGTGAACAAGGTCTGTGGCTCCGGCCTCCAGACGGTCATCCAGGCGTACCAGGCGATCGCGCTCGGTGACGCGGAAGTCGTGGTCGCCGGCGGCATGGAGTCGATGTCCAACGCCCCGTACTTCACCCACGCGATGCGCGGCGGTGCCCGCATGGGGAACGTGGAGATGAAGGACCTCCTCATCCACGACGGTCTGTGGGACGTCTACAACCAGCAGCACATGGGCGTGTGTGCCGAGGCCTGTGCGGATACCCGCAAGATCAGCCGCGCCGCCCAGGACGAGTTCGCGCTCGAGTCCACCCGCCGTGCGGTCCAGGCCCAGAAGGAGGGCGCGTTCAAGGCGGAGATCGTCCCGGTGAAGGTCGCCTCCAAGAAGGGCGACGTGATCGTCGACGAGGACGAGGGCCCGAAGAACGCGAGGCCGGAGAAGGTCCCCACGCTCAAGCCGGTGTTCAAGAAGGACGGCACGGTGACCGCGGCAAACGCCTCGTCGATCAACGACGGCGCGGCGGCGCTGGTGCTCATGAGCGCGGAGCGGGCGAAGGCCGAGGGCCGCACGGTGCTGGCGAAGATCACGGGCCACGGCGTGGCGGCGCGCAACCCGGTCGAGTTCACCATTGCCCCGGCGGACGCCATCAACAAGATGCTGGAGAAGTCCGGCAAGAAGACCACCGACGTCGATCTCTGGGAGATCAACGAGGCCTTCGCGGTCGTCTCGCTCGCCAACAACGAGATCCTCAAGCTCGAGCCGTCGAAGGTGAACGTGCGCGGCGGTGCGGTGACGCTTGGTCACCCGATCGGCGCGTCCGGCGCCCGCATCCTGGTCACGCTGCTCTACACGATGAAGGATCTCGACAAGAAGCGCGGCGTCGCGTCGCTCTGCATCGGCGGCGGCGAGGGCATCGCGCTCATGGTGGAGAGGTAGTCCGCATGAACAAGCTCTTCGGGAGCCCGGACGAGGCCGTCAAGGACATCAAGGACGGTGCCACGATCATGAGCGGCGGCTTCGGGTTGAGCGGCAACCCGGAGAGCCTGATCACCGCCCTTCACCGCAAGGGCGTGAAGAACCTCACCATCATCTCCAACAACTGCGGCACGACCGACCTGGGGCTGGGAATCCTCCTGGCCGCGAACCAGGTGAAGAAGATGGTCGCCAGCTACGTGGGAGAGAACAAGATCTTCGAGAAGCAGTTCCTCTCCGGCGAGTTGGAGGTGGAGCTGAATCCGCAGGGTACCTTCGCCGAGCGCATTCGCGCGGGCGGCGTGGGCCTTGGCGGCTTCTACACGCCGACCGGCGTGGGCACGAAGATCGCCGAAGGCAAGGAGAGTCGGGTGATCGA
>JBAWAM010000102.1:0-1759 GCA_049589315.1 Myxococcaceae bacterium | reverse complement strand
CTGTGACGGTGAACCAGGGCGGCGCCTCCGGCTCCACGGGCATCCAGAACGGCGGCAAGCAATTGCGCATGGCGGCGGCGGAAGCGCGCCGCGTGCTGGTCGAAATGGCCGCCGACCTGCTCTCCGTGCCGACCGACAAGCTCGTGATCACTAACGGCATGGTGAGCGCAAGCGACGACAAGTCCAAACGCGTCTCCTATGCACAGATGATCGGCGGCAAATATTTTAACGTCCAGCTCGACTGGAACAAGCAATATGGCAATCCGCTCTATGCGCCCGGCAAGGCGCAGCCGAAGAAGCCGAGCGAGCACAAGATCGTCGGTCAACCGATCAAGCGCGAGGACGTGGCACCCAAGGTGTTCGCGCAAGAGAACTTCGTCACCGACATCAAGCTGCCCGGGATGGTCCATGGACGCATGATCCGTCCGGCTGTCGCCGGTGCGGTGCCGACAAAGGTGGACGAAGGCTCGATCAAGGACATTCCCGGCGCAAAAGTCGTCTGGGACAAGGGCTTTCTTGGCGTCGTGGCCGACAAGGAATGGGATGCCATTCAGGCGGCTCAGAAGCTCAAGGTGGAGTGGTCGCAGGTCGAAGCGCCGTTCCCCGAACAAGCCTCGCTCTACGATCACATCCGCAAGGCGGCCGTGCGCAAGCGCAGCGTCGACAAGGAAAACGGAAATGTCGACGAAGTCTTCAAGAGCGCCGCAAAGGTGATCGAGGCCGAGTATGAGTGGCCGTTCCAGTCGCATGCCAGCATGGGCCCCGCCTGCGCGCTAGTCGAAATCAAGGACGGCCAGGTGACCTGCTGGAGCGGGACGCAGAAATCCCATTTCGCGCAGCAAGGCCTTGCGCTCACGCTCGACCTGCCGCTCGACAAGGTCCACGTGATCTGGGCGATGGGCCCCGGTTCTTACGGCCGCAACGATGCCGACGACTGCGCTATGGATGCAGCCGTGTTGGCGAGAGCGGTCGGCAAGCCGGTTCGCCTGCAATACATGCGCGAACAAGGGACCGGCTGGGACCCGAAGGGCCCCGCGTCGATACACACGGCGCGGGCAGCAATCGACGCCTCGGGCAAGGTCGCCGCCTACGAGTTCACCAGCAAGGCCTTCTCGCGGGTGGACGTGAACACCAACGGCGGGCATCCGCGCGACACGCTCGCCGGGCATACGCGCGGCGTCGCGCTGAAATCCGGCGACGGATTTGGCGTGCCGGCGGAATCCTACGCCTTTGACAACAAGCGGATGGCCTGGGAGACCATCCCGCCATTGCTCGATCGTGCGTCGCCGTTGCGCAGCGCGCATTTACGCGATCCGGTCGGTCCGCAGATCCACTTCGCCAGCGAGTCATTCATTGACGAGGTGGCGGCTGCGGTGAACGCCGATCCGATCGAGTTCCGCCTGCGCTACATCAAGGAGCCGCGCGACGTCGCCGTGATCAAGGCGGCGGCGGATAAGGCCAAGTGGGAAACGCGGCCTTCGCCGCGCCGCGACCAGAGCGGCAACAAGGCCTCGGGCCGCGGCATCGCCTATGCGCAACGAAACGGCACGCGCGTCGCCATAATTGCCGAAGTCGATATCGATCGCTCGACCGGCAAGATCTGGGCGCGCAAGTTCACGGTCGCGCATGATTGCGGGCAGATCATCAATCCGGACGGATTGGTGAAATGCATCGAGGGCAACATCGTGCAGGGCGTCAGCCGCACGCTGTGGGAGGAAGTGACCTTCGACCGAAAAGCGGTGACGAGCGTGGACTGGAT
>JBAWAM010000101.1:0-2191 GCA_049589315.1 Myxococcaceae bacterium | reverse complement strand
CACCTTGCCGGGGCGGTAGGTCATCACCAGGATACGGTCCGACATCTGGACCGCCTCCGTGATGTTGTGCGTGATCAGCAGTGTCGTCTGCTTCAGATGTTGCTGGATCTGCAACACCTTGTCACCCAGCAGCAGCCGTGTCTGCTCGTCCAGCGCGGCGAAGGGCTCGTCCATCAGCAGGATTTTCGGCTCGGAGGCGAGCGTGCGGGCGAGCGATACGCGCTGCCGCATGCCGCCGGATAATTCCCCGGGGTAACGGTTTTCGAAGCCATCGAGTCCAACCATCTTGATGAAGTGGCGGGCGCGCTCGATGCGTTGCGCCTTGGGCATCCCGACGAGCTCAAGTGGAAACCCGACATTGTCGGTCACAGTCCTCCAGGGGAATGTCGATTCTTCCTGGAACACCATGCCGATCGACTTGTGCGGACCTGAAATCGTCTCGCCCGCGACAGTGACGACGCCCTGGTGCTCGCCGAGCAGACCGCCGATCACGTTGAACAGAGTGGACTTGCCACAGCCGGACGGTCCGATGATCGACAGGAATTCGCCCGGCCGGACCTTGAGCGAGACGTTGTCGACGGCCGTGATCGGACCCTCAGGGGTCTCGAAACGCACAACGATGTCGTCCGCCACCAGGATGGCGTCATTGGCTGATGCGTTTGACGGCATGGTCGCGTTACTCGCTCTTGCGCGTCATCGCTGCGGTCGTGGCAGCGGTGTAGCCGGGCTCGACGCGGACGTCGACGACGGCAACCGCGCCGGCCTCGACCGCGGCAATGGCCTTCGCAAGGGTAGGTGCAAGATCGGCGATCGCGTTCACCGGACCGAAGCCTTGCGCGCCTTGGGCGCGGGCCATGGCGGCGAGATCGATGTCCGGCTCGGAAATGCGTTGTCCGACCCAACGGTTCTCGACTGGACGATTGCGCATGCGGGCAACACGTTCCTGATGTAGTTCGTCGTTGAAGAAGGAACGATTATTGGCGACGGCGACCAGCAGCGGAATGCGGTAATGCGCCGCCGTCCAGAGCGCCGTCACCCCCATGAGGAAGTCGCCATCACCGCAGACCGCGACGGGAAGGCGGCCGCTGTCTTTCAACGCCAGCGCCGCACCGACCGAAATGCCCGGACCGCCACCGACGCCGCCGCCGCCATCGGAGCCGAGATAGTCAAGCGGATGATCGAAGACCCAGGTCGCGCCATTCCACGAGAGCGACACGTGGGTGAGGCTGGCCGGCCGGCTGCCGACCGCTTCGCGTAAGGCCGTCGCCAGGTGGTCTACGGTCAGCTTGTCGCCCGCCGGCTTGGGAAACTCCTTTGCGCGCCCGGGCGCTGCGCGCGCGGGACCCGGTCCAAGCGCCTCCAGCAACGGCGGCACGGCCACGTCGGGCTCGCAGTCGATGAAGACATCGACCGGCGGCAGGCCCTGGTAGTCCATGCTCCAGCCATTGTGCAAGTGATGATCGACCGAAACCTGGATGATCTTGGCGCCAACGTTGCCGACGGCCTTGAACGTGCCCGCTGGGTCGAGCCAATCGAGGCTGAGGATGACGTCAGCTGCACGGATTGCTTCTGCCGCCTCGGGCGCCAGTACGGTGCCGCCGGGCGCGCCGGCATGGAGATAATGTGAGGTGGGAAACGATGCGGCAATCTTGAGATCGGTGACAACGCGCGCGTTCAACCGCTCGGCGAGGGCGACGCGTGCGTTCCAGGCTCCGACATCGCGCGATGTCCTGCCGGCAAGGATTACAGGTTGCTTAGCATTGCGCAGTAGATCGGCGGCCTGCTTGATCGACGCCGCGGGCGCTGCACCTGCGACCGGCGGCATGAAGCGCTTGGTATCGATGGCCGGCACGGCGTCCTGCAGCTTGCTCTCCTGCATCTCGGCGTCGAGATTGACGTAAGTCGGGCCGCGCGGCGCGGCGTTGGCGATCCAGTTTGCGCGCAGCACGGCCTCGCGGGCCGCCGGCGGCGATGCCGGCTGGTCGTCCCACTTCGTGTAACCACGCACGAGCGCGCCTTGATCTCGCGCGGTGTGGATCCAGTCGATCCATGGCCTGCGCTTGATCGCATCGACGGGACCGGTCGCACCCAGAATCACCATCGGCATGCGGTCGCACCAGGCGTTGAAGATCGCCATGGTGGCGTGCATCAAACCAACGTTCGAATGTACGGCCGCCGCCATCGCCTTGCC
>JBAWAM010000100.1:0-24185 GCA_049589315.1 Myxococcaceae bacterium | reverse complement strand
GTCCCAGCCCCGGCAGAAGTCGCTCGCGAACCTCGGGTTCGGGAGGCGCCAACCGCCCGTGCGGAACCGCGGACCGAACCCGGAACCGCTCCGGCGGACGAGCTGCTCTCACTCGTGAGCGAGCTGGTGAGCGAAAAGCCCAACGGGGTCATGTTGGACGTCGTGGCGAAACAGCTGAAGGAGCGCGGCTTCATCCGGCCTCCTGGTTCGCCGCGATTGGTGACGCGGCTGAGGAGCTTCAAGGAGCTGGATGTCTCTCCCCGCGGGCTGATTCGGCTGCGGAAAGGCGTTGAGCCCGCGATCGTGACGGCCGAGGCGACCGCCGAACCCGAGCTCACCGCTGCCCAGGAGAACGAAGCGACGGAGGGTGCCCCTGCCGAGGCGAAGCGGCGCAGGCGCCGTCGCGGAGGGCGCTCGAGGCCGAAGCCTTCCCCCGCGACGGAATGACGTCAAAGATCCGTCAATAGGAGCCCCTACGCCGCCTTGACCCCATCAGCGATCGCCCGGCGATACAGCTCCTCGATCGCCTCACCGTAATGGGCGAGCACGTTGCGCCGCTTGATGCTCATCTTGGGGGTGAGCAGGTCGTTCGCGGTGGTGAAGTCCTCGGACGTCAGCAGGAAACGCTGGGGGCGCTCGTAGCCCTTGATGTCCTTCGTGAATTTCGCGATCTGCTCGCGGTAGAGTTGCTGGACCTCCTCCCGGCGGAGGAGCTCCGGGATGGACGTGGTGTCGAGGTTGCGCTCCTTCGCCCACGCCTTCAGCGCGTCGATGTCCGCCACGATGATCGCCACGTTGAACGGCTTGTTCTGCCCGTGCACCATCGCGTTGACGATAAGCGGCGAGAGCGTCAGGGCCTGCTCGATCGGCACGGGGACCACGTACTTGCCGTTCTCCAGCTTGTACTGCTCCTTGATCCGGCCGGTGATCCACAGGTAGCCGCCGTCGTCGAGGAAGCCCATGTCGCCGGTGCGGAAGCCGCCGTCGCCAGTGAAGACCTTCCGGTTCTCCTCCTCGAGGTTGTAGTAGCCCATCATCACGTTGGGACCGTGCACGATGATCTCTCCGTGCTTCGGGTCACCGGTGACGCCGGTGTCGATCTCAACGCGCGTGCCCGGCAGCGCCTTTCCGACCGAGCCGATCCGCCGGTTCTCCGGGAAGTTCGCGGTAGAGATGGGCGCGGTCTCGGTCAAGCCATAGCCCTCGTAGACCATGATCCCGAGATCGTCGATGAACTCGGCCACCTCGCGGGAGATCGCCGCGCCGCCGCTGAACGCGTACTTGAGCCGCCCTCCGAAGCGGGCACGGACCTTCGTGAAGACGACCTTGTCGAAGAACGCGTGCTGCAGCTCGAGCAGCGCGCTCCTCTTCCGCTGAGCGGACAGGGCCTTGCGCGCGGCGGCGACCGCGAGCCCCCGCTGGAACATCATGCGCTTCACCGGCGACTCGGACGCCATCCGCTTCTGCAGGCCGTCATAGATGCGGCTGAAGATGCGCGGCACCGAGAAGAGCAGCGTCGGCTTCACCTCTCCCAGGTTGTCGATGATCTTCTCCACCGCTTCGGCGATCCCCATCGACGCGCCCATCGAGTAGAGGGCGTGCAACTCGACGGTCTGCCCGAAGGAGTGGGCCCAGGGGAGGAACGACAGCGAGCGGTCCTCGTGGGTCATCGGGAAGATCTGGTGCGTCGCGTTCACGTTCGAGGTGATGTTCGCATGGCTGAGCATCACGCCCTTCGGGTTGCCGGTCGTTCCGGAGGTGTAGATGAGCCCGCACAGATCCGAAGGCTTCGGCTGGTTCACCGGCGAGGGGGTCTCCGCACCGCGGCGCAACAGCGATCCAGAACACTCGGGGTCCTGCTCATCCGGATCAAAGCGGATGACGTGCTCGAGCGCCGGAAGGTTCGGCTTGAGTCCCTTGACCCGGTCGGCGATCCCCTTGTTCGCGCAGAACACCAGCTTCGCGCCGCAGTCCTCGAGGATGAAGTGCCACTCCTTCTCCTGCTGCGCTTCGTACATGGGCACGTAGCTCGCGCCCAGGGTGTAGGCGGCGTAGGCGCCGATCGCCCACTCGGAGCGGTTGTTGGAGATCACCGCCACCTTGTCGCCGGGGACGATGCCGAGCTGCGCCAGCCCGCCGCGCAGATCGTCCACCCGCTGGCCGAATTCGCCGTAGGTCATCCAGCGCCAGTGGCCGTCCTTCTTTTCTCCGAACAACTCGTACTGCGCGAACTCCCGGGTGCTTTGCTGGAAGATGTCGACGAGCGTCTCGAACTTCGGCATCTGTGCCTCCTGGCTGGTAGATCCCGAAACGTAGCGCAGGACCAGGTGTCCCTTGCGAGGCAGCCGGGCGCGAAGGTTCGCAGTCGTCCAATGCTCTGCTATAGGGGCCAGCGGGAGAAACTCGGTGGGAATCCTCGATTTTTTTGGCGGCGGGTCACCGGACGAGAAGGCCCGGAAACTCAAGGCGAAGGTCACCCAGAAGTACGGGGACGCGACGACACGGCAGAAGGCGATCCAGCAGCTCGGTGAGATGAAGACTCCGGAGGCGGTCCGTTCGCTCCTGGCGCGCTTCACCGTCAACGTCGACCCGCACACCACGGACGCGGATGAGAAGGAGCACACGTTCTCGCTGATCACCGGGTTCAAGCAGGACGCGGTGGAGCCGGTGAAGGAGTTCCTGTTCAAGAGCGACCAGGCCAGCTCCTGGGCGGTGCGGCTGCTCCGGGAGCTCGTCCCCGAGGACGAGCTGGTCGGCGCGGTGATCGAAGCGCTGCGGCGCGTCGGCAACGAGTACACCCGCGATCCGGAGAAGAAGGTCGTCCTGATCCAGGCGCTCGCGGCAGGGCAGGACGCGCGGATCCCCGACGCGCTCGTGCCGTTCCTGGAGGACCCCTCGGACGACGTGAAGATCGCCGCGCTCGGTGCCCTGGGCGCCCGGAAGCACGAGCCAGGGCGCGAGCCCATGCTCCAGGTGCTCACCTCCGACGAGACGGCCCGGCGGGTGAAGACCGCCGCCATTGCCGCCCTCCACGAGGCAGGCTTCGGCGTGCAGGGCTACCGTCCAAAGGTCGAAACAGAGCTGAAGGATCCCTGGTTCCTGGACGGCAACGGTGTGATCAAGAAGCGCGAATAGCGAATCCCCGCGGACCCGTGTGCCCGGGCTGGGAGGTCGTGATGCGTTCGAGGGCCTGGACCCTGTCCGTAACGTCGTCTCTCGCCCTGCTCCTGGCGGGGTGTCCCGCGACCACCGAAGCGCCCGGCGATGCCGGGTTCGATGACGCCGGGATGACGCTGACCCCGGTGGAGCTGTGCACCCGCATGGCCGAAGCGACCTGTTTGCTGCTCGACAGGTGCTGGCCCGCCTTTGCCCGCGACACGGTCGGGACCTGCGCAGTGCAGGAGCAATCCCGCTGCCTGGACGCCTACACCCGGCTCAAGCCCTCCTTTGAGAGGGACATGGTGGAGATAGACGTCGAGAAGGTCCTCTCGTGCGAGGAGCGCATGAAGACCTCCGCCTGCGCGCCGTCGTTTCCGCCGGGCTATCCCGCAGCGCAGGCCACCCCGTTCGAGGACTGCCAGCTCACCACCGGGCTGCTCCGCGGGAAGATCGCCGCGGGGAATACCTGTGACGAGTCGATCGAGTGCGCGGCGGGAACGACCTGCGTGAAGCCGGGCGGCGTGTGCAGGGGGACCTGCAGCTCGCTTCCGAGCGAGGAGGAGCCCTGCGGGTTCGGCTGCGCGCCCGGCCTGTTCTGTGATGACAAGGGTACGCCCGGCGTCATCGACGACCGCTGCGCCCACCCCAGAGGTGTGAACGCCGCGTGCCGTTCGAGCCTCGAGTGCGAGGAGGACCTCTGGTGCGACCGCACCTGCAAGAAGCGCGGAGCGGTGGGAGAGGTCTGTCGGTTCGACCCGCTCCGGCTGTCGACCTGTGCGCCCGGCCTCGGCTGCGACGTCCTCCCCCACATCCCGGGCGCGACCGGCCTCTGCGTGGTCCCCCTGCCCCGCGGCGCGGAGTGCCGCTTCCACTGGAGCTGCGCGCAGGGGCTCGTCTGCTACGACCTCGACCTCAGCGGCTTCCCCGAGTCCGAAGGCTTCCCGGGCTACTGCGAACACCGCGCGCCGAAGGAGGCCCCCTGCGCCTTCAACCCGTGGGCGGTCTTCCTGGGCGAGCAGTGCGAACCGGGCACCACCTGCGACCCCGCCCATGCCTGCCGCCCCCGCCCCGAGCTGGGCCAGGCGTGCAGCCCCTCCACGCAGTCCTGCTCGGGTAACGGCGTCCATTGCAAGCCCTCTCCGTCCAACCCGGATCAGGGCACCTGCACGCGGAGCGCGGCGCTCAACGAACGGTGCGCCACCCGGGTCGACGACGCACGAGTCGTCCAGATTCCGTGCGAATCAGGATGGTGTGACACAAACGACACACTGAAATGTCAACCTCCGAGCAGGGCGGTGGGGCAGGAATGCAGTTCGGACGGTGAATGCCTTTCCAGACGCTGCGCAGTGCAGGAGGATCGGAGTCTCCGCTGCGCTGACGCTTGTTGAGAGGGTTGATGGGCGACTCGAAACGCACCAGGGGATCCCGCCGCACCAGCAGCAACGTCGTTCCACTTCGCACCCGGAAGCCACCGACCCGGCCAACCACCCGGCCCCCGCCCGATGCGCCCGCGTCGCAGGAGGTGGAGCTTGCACTCGCCCAGATGGCTGCCCGGGTGAGCGACGCCTCCAGCGTGGCGGACGGAGAGCGCGGTCAACTCTCACTCATCCTCGACCTGCTGCGGGCACGCGCGGCTTTCGTCAGCCACTTCGACCCGGTCCGCGACCAGCTCCTCGTGATGAGCGTCCGCGGGCGCAGCGACGATCGCATCGCCGCAGCGTCTCCCGGGGAGGGCCCCGTCGGCCGGGCCTACTCGGAGAACGAGGTCGTCCGGGAGGGCGCCCTGGTCTGCGCGCCGCTGGTGGCGCGGCAGAAGGTCGTGGGGTGCCTGAGCATCGTCGAACCGAAGCTGGCGGTGAGCGACGGGCAGATGAAGATGCTCGCGGCCCACCTGGCGGCGGCCCGGGAGGTCGGCCGGCTGCACGAGGAGACCATCCGGCGCACGCGCGACCTGGAGACGGCGGTCGCCGGCCTCAAGACGGTCGAGAAGAGCCGCGAAGAGCTCCTCTCGAACGTCTCGCACGATCTGAAGAACCCACTCGCCACCATCAAGGCGTACCTGACGATGATGGAGCGCGGCCGGCTGGGCGACCTCACGGAGAAGCAGGGACACGCCGTGGAGGTCTGCCAGCGCAATTCAGACCGGCTCACCCGGCTCATCAACGACCTGGTGCTGCTCTCGCGGCTGCGGGCTGGAGACATGCGGCTGGACGACAAGCCGTTCGGGCTCAAATCGCTGTGTGAGCAGGTCGTCCACGGAGCCGCGGGGCTCGCCCAGCAGGGCCAGCTGGAGGTTGACCTCCGCGGCGGAGAGGTCTTCGTCCGCGGTGATCGCGACCGGATCTCGGAGGCCCTCACCCACGCGGTCGAAGACGCCCTCTTCGCCACCCCGGCGGGGGGCACCGTGAAGGTCGAGGTCAGCTCGGACGACACCGGGCAGGCCCGCGTGTCCGTGACGGATCAGGGCCCGGCGATCCCCGAGGCGGAGCTGGAGCACCTGTTCGACAGCTACTCCCGAACGCCCGGTCGACGCAGGAGCGGATTGGGGCTGCCCGTCGCCGCGAAGATCGTTCGCCTGCACGGAGGCCAGATCGTCGCCCGTACCGCACCGCCTCCTCCGGTTCAGACCTCACCCGCGCGGCAGGCTCCGGTCAGGCTCGCCGACGCCACGACGATCGACCTCTACCTGCCCATGTACGCCGGCGCGGTCACTCCCACGGAGCTCGCCCAGGCGCCACGCTCCGGAGGCATCCTGCTCGTCGAGGACGACGCGGACTGCCGCGAGGTCCTCCACGACGTTCTCGAGGAGGAGGGCTACCGGGTCATGTCCACCGCGACCGCGGCGGAGGCCCGGTCGGTCCTGACGAACATCCGCCCTGCCCTCATCTTCCTGGACATCCACCTGCAGGATGAGGACGGACGCGCGGTGCTCCGCTTCGTCCGGGAGACGCCCGCGCTCGCGGACGTGCCGGTGTTCATCATCTCCGGCGACAGCGATCTCGGGTCTCTCGTCTCGGCGAAGGGGCCGGAGCGGGTCGAGGGCTTCCTCGAAAAGCCCATCCAGCTCTCGCGGTTCCTCGACACCGTCGCCTCGGTGGTGCGCCCGCGGCATCCCGCACCTGCTGCCTGACGGGCAGGCGTCTGTTCCAGCCCTTCACTGCACCCCTGCTGGTTCCCTCGCCTGTGATCCCGGCACAGCTTCGAGGCATGGCGTCGGACATCCGGGAAACGAAGTTCGGGCAACAGCTCCATCAGCAGAAGGAGAGACTCGACGCCGAGTTCTCCCCTCGACGGTGGCCGGCGCGGATCGTCCAGATCGCGCTGGGGGCCTGGCTGTTCTTCACGGCGTTCATCTGGCCGCACGGGTCCTACGGGTTCCACCTCGCCTGGATCAGCGGCCTGCTGTTCATCGGCCTGGCGGTCGCATCTGCCTTTGTCCCCTGGGTGCGACTGATCCTGGGGCTGGCCTGCGTCTGGTTCCTGCTGGCCACCTTCTTCACCTCCGAGCCTCCCATCACCCTCGCGAACAACCTGTTCGTGGCGATGTTCATCTTCGTCTTCAACTTCCTGCCGACGAGTCCGGTCGCCCTGTTCCGGGAGGAGCGGGAACGCAGACAGCCCGCTTGATCCGCCCCGGATGAGAGGTTCCTCCTTTTCCCCGGGCGCGACGGCGTAGTATCCGCGCCCCCATGAGCACCTCCGTCTACGAGCGCTACCGTTCCGCCTTCATCGAGGGCATCGCCCGCGCGCTGGCCGTTCCACCGTCCGACATCGAGCCGCAGGTGAAGCAGGCCGACCCGGCGCACGGCGACCTGTCCTTCCCCACCTTCGCCCTGGCCAAGGCGCAACGGAAGGCTCCGCCGGCAATCGCGGGAGAGCTGGCGCAGAAGGTCCAGGTGGAGGGCCTGGAGATCGCAGCCGCGGGTCCCTACCTGAACGCCCGGTTCAGCGCGCAGCCGTTCACGGGTGAGGTGATCGCCCAGGTCCGCGCCGAGGCCGAGCGCTACGGCGCGTCCGAGTCCGGCAAGGGCAAGACGGTCGTCATCGACTACTCGTCCCCCAACATCGCCAAGCCGATCGCCTTCCACCACATCCGATCCACGATGATCGGCAGCGCGCTGGCGAAGCTGTATCGGAGCCAGGGCTGGAGGGTGGAGGGGATCAACTATCTCGGCGACTGGGGCAAGCAGTTCGGCCTCGTCGCGGTGGGCTTCCAGGAGTACGGCGATCCCGCCCGCAAGGAAGACGTCGCCCACCTGGTCGAGGTGTACGTCAAGGCGAACGCCCGCGCGGAGAAGGAGCCCGAGTTCGATGAGCGCGCCCGCGCCTTCTTCAAGCGCATGGAGGACGGGGATCCGGAAGCGCTCCAACTCTGGCAGGAGTTCCGGGAGACCTCGCTGCGCGATTTCAAGACGGTCTACGAGCGGCTGGCTGTCCAGTTCGAGCACTACGAGGGCGAGAGCCGCTACCAGGGCAAGATGGACGCGATCATCGACGAGATCGCGAAGAAGCCCGGGGTGAAGGAGTCCGAGGGCGCGCTGATCGTCGACATGCCGTACGCGGAGAACGAGCCGCCGGTGCTGCTCAAGAAGAGCGACGGCAGCACGCTCTACGCGACCCGCGACCTCGCCGCGGCCCACGACCGCTTCGAGCGCTTCCACTTCGAACTGTCGCTGTACGTGGTAGCCACGGACCAGGCGCTCCACTTCCGCCAGGTCTTCCGGACCCTGAAGGAGATGGGCCGGGAGTGGGCGTCGCGAGTGGTGCACGTGAACTTCGGCCGCGTCGGGGGGATGAGCACGCGCCGGGGCAACATCGTCCTGCTCACGGACGTGCTGACCGAGGCGAAGAACCGCGCACTGGAGAAGGTCGAGGAGAACCGCGCCGCGGGAAGGATCCAGACGGACGATCCAGAGAAGCTCGCCGAACAGGTGGGCATGGGCGCGATCGTCTTCGGTGACCTCAAGAACAAGCGGACCACCGACTACACCTTCGATTGGGACGACGTGCTCAACTTCGAGGGGCACTCCGGCCCCTATCTGCAATACGCCCACGCCCGCGCCTGCAACATCCTGCGCCGGGGCGGCGGTGCGCCGGAGAAGTACGACGCCTCGCTGCTCACCCTCCCCGAGGAAGGCGCCCTGGTCCGGCACATCTCGCGGTTTCCCTCGGTGGTGCAGGAGGCCGTGTCTCAGTACGAGCCGTCGCTGGTGGCGCGCTACCTGCTGGACCTCTCCGCCGCGTTCAGCCGCTGGTACACCCTGGGGAACCAGGAGCGGGACAAGCGGGTCCTGGTGGAGGACAACGAAGCGCTCCGCAACGCACGCCTCGCCCTGACCGACTCGGTCCGCCTCACACTGAAGTCGGGCCTCGAATTGCTTGGCGTCCCAACCCCGGAGAACATGTAGGGCGGAACGTATGGACCGCTCGCTCGCGCACGAATTCGGCCCGGTCCTCCGGACCGTCGCCCAACGCTATTTCGAAGGGGTCCGCTTCCCGCCCGAAGCCGAGGCGGAGCTGCGGGCGCTGCATGAACGTGGCTACGTGATCCACGTCATGCGCAGTTCCTCGTGGGTGAACTACCTGTACCTCACCTGGGCGTTGCTGCGCCGGGGACTGCCCCCGGTGCGGGCGGTGGTCAACCTGCGCCGCTGGTTCACCCGCCCCTGGCGCAGGACCGCCCAGCGAGGAGACTTCGAGGTCCGCTTCACCTACGCGCGACGACATGGCGGCTCGAGCCTGATCTTCCTCCGGCGCACCGCGCTGGGCGCCGCGGAAGGCAAGGTGATCAGCGAAGACCCCTTCTCTGCGCTGGTCGCCCTGGCGCGCCGCTCGGACCGGCCGGTGTACCTGGTCCCCGAGCTCTTCGTCTGGGAGAAGTGGACGCGCCGGATGAAGCCGCACCTGATGGACCGGGTGTTCGGGAGCCCGGATACGCCGGGGTTCATCCATTCGCTCCTCGCCTTCTGGCGCAACTACCATCGCGCACAGTTCCGGGTGGGCGAGCCCATCGATTTACAGAAGTTCGTACAAGATCACCCGGGCGACTCCGACGAGGTCCTGGCGCGGAAGGTCCGCGGCTCGCTGCACCACCACCTCGCGCGCGAGACCCGCGCCGTCTTCGGCCCCCCGCGCAGGGCGCCCTGGCGGCTCGTCGAAGAGACGCTCCGCGACCGGGTCCTGCGGCGCTCCCTCGAGGAGGAGTCGAAGGCGACCGGCAGGTCGCTGGAGACGCTCGAGCGCGAGGTGCGCAAGGATCTCGAGCAGATCTCGGCCCGGCTGCACCCCACTGTGGTGGGGGTGGCAGCCCCGACGCTCTCTGCGATCTTCAACCGCATCTACGACGGCATCGTCGTCGACGAGGCAGGCTTCGACCGCGCCATGCGCGCGGGCTCGAAGGCGCCGGTGGTGCTGGTCCCCAGCCACAAGAGCCACATTGATTACCTGGTGATGAGCTGGGTGATGTGGAACCGCGGCTACACCGTGCCGCTGGTCGCCGCGGGCGCGAACCTGTCCTTCTGGCCGCTGGGGCCGCTGTTCCGCAGGGTCGGCGCGTTCTTCCTCCGGCGCTCGTTCAAGGACGACCGGGTCTACACCGCCGCCTTCAAGGCCTACATCAAGAAGCTGGTGCACGACGGGGTGATGCAGGAGTTCTTCCCGGAGGGTGGGCGCTCGCGGACGGGAAAGCTCCTGCCGGCGCGGCTCGGCCTGTTCACCTGGGAGGTGGACGCCATCCTCGAGGGCGCGCGCGACGACCTGTACTTCGTGCCGGCGTCGATCGACTACGAGAGGGTCGTCGAGTCGCACAGCTACTCGAAGGAGCTCGCCGGCGGCGAGAAGAAGCCGGAGGACCTCAAGGCGCTGCTGAAGGCGCCAAAGGTGCTGGCGTCCCGGTATGGCCGCATCCATGTCAACTTCGACCAGCCGATCTCGCTGGTCGAGTTCGCCCGCGCGCGCGGCCTGGACCTCAAGAAGGGCATCACGGCCGAGGAGAAGAAGTCCCTCGTCCGGGCGCTCGGTCACCGGACGATGTGGGGCATCGGCCGGGTCTCCACCATCACCCCGCAGGCGCTGCTGAGCTCGGCGCTGCTCGCCTGGCGCGGCCGCGGGATCACCGCGCGCGAGCTCGGTGAGCGGATCCACCTGCTGCGCACGCTCGCCGAACAGGACCACACCCCGCTGTCCACGACGCTGAAGGACGCGCCCTCCGACCCGACGGTGCTCGGGCCGATCCAGGAGGCGATGCGGAGCTTCTGCCGGGAGGACATGGTCCGCTTGATGGAGGTCCGCGGGGAGCTCATCTACCAGCCGGTCGACGATCGCCGCGCGGAGATGTCCTTCTACAAGAACACGCTGATCAACTGGATCGCCCCCCGCTCGCTGGTGGCGAACGCGCTGCTCGCCGCAGGAGGCGCGGCCCGCATCGACGAGGTCAAGGAGCGCGCGCTCTTCCTGTCCCGGCTGTTCAAGCGCGAGTTCATCTACCGGGTGGACACCTCGTTCGACGTGATCTTCGACGAGACCGTCCAGGCGATGGAGAGGTCCAGGCTGCTCTCGCGCAGCGACGACCTGAGCACCCTCGCGGTCGAAGCGCACGCGCGCACCTGGGTGGAGTTCCTGGCGGACCTGCTGCGCGATTACCTGGAGTCGTATCTGATCGCCACCCTCGCCCTGGAGGACGTGGCCACCCGGGGCGCGATGGACCGGAAGGCCCTGACGAAGACGGCGCTCGAAGTCGGCCGCGCGGAGTTCCTCGCCGGGCGGATCACGACGGCGGAGGCGATCTCCCGCACCACCTTCGAGAATGCCATCGCGTGGTTCGTCGAGCGGGTCCTCCTGGTCGAGGAGGAGAAGAAGCTGCGGCTCAGCCCAAGCGGAAGCCAGCGCGAGCAGCTCGCCGAGGACATCCGGGCCTATCTGCGCACCTCATCCACCGGGTCTCTTCCGGGGAACGGCTCGGGGACGCGCACAGGTCAGCTCACGCTCTCCGCGCTGTAGGTTGTGAACGCTTCCGCTGGCCCTGCGTCCGCTGGTCGCGCCGGGAGAGCGAACCGATTTTCCCACTCAGGGTCGGTGAATGGGGGTCGGGAGGCAACGGGTGGGACTGGATGGAACGCGCGGCGGCGCGCCGAATGCGATCAGGCAGCTCGTCAAGCGCGGCCTCGGGGCCCTGGTCCCGGGGCGTTGGCTCGTGCTGCATGGACCGCCGGACAGCCGGGCCGTCTGCGTCACCTTCGACGACGGTCCCCATCCGGTCCACACCCCGCGGGTCCTGGAGGCCCTGGCGCGGCAACGGATCACCGCCACGTTCTTCGTGGTCGGCGAGGCGGCCGAGCGCCACCCGGAGTTGGTCCGTCGGATGGCCGCCGAAGGGCACGTGCTGGCAAACCACTCGTGGTCACACGCGCTGCCCGCAACGGTCGACGCGGCCACCCTGGTCGACGAGGCCGAACGCACCTCCGATCTGATTGCGCGGCTCACCGGTGTCCGCCCCGCCCTCTTCCGCCCGCCCCACGGCAAGCTGACCGCATCGAAGCTCTGGCGGCTCTGGCGGGCGGGACACTCGATCGTCCTGTGGAGCGTGGACCCTCGCGACTACGAGGGCGGCCCTGCCGAAGCAGTCCGGGCCTTCCTGGCGTTGCATCCCTGGCGGGGAGGCGACGTCGTCCTGCTCCATGACGTGCACGGTGAGGCGGCGCGCCTCGTGCCGCTGATCGCGGACGTGGTCCGGGCACGCGGGCTCCGCTTCACCACGCCTGACGCCTTCACCCTGCGAACCGAAAGCGCGGTGCCGCATGAGGATCTCGGTCGTCGTCCCCCTCTTCAACAAGGCTCCGTGGATCCTTCGCGCCCTGTCATCGATCTCCGCCCAGACGCGCCCTGACTTCGAGTGCATCGTCGTCGACGACGGCTCGACCGACGGCAGCGGCGTGCTGGTGAGCCGGTATCCCGACCCGCGGATCCGCCTGGTCCGGCAGCCCACCGGCGGCCCGGGCGCGGCGCGCAACCGCGGCATCGCCGAAGCGCACGGGGACGTCTTCGCATTCCTCGATTCGGACGACGAGTGGGCGCCCACCTATCTGGAATCGAGCCTCCGCGCGCTCGAAGGGGCCGGCCCCGAGGTCACCGCAGTCGTCTGCGGTCACATCCGGATGCCGGAGGGAAAGACGCCCGACCGCATGTGGAACCGTCGGGGCGTCCACGAGGGGATCTTCCGCGCCACGCCCGAGGCCGATCCGATGAACCTGGTCCACCGGCTCGCGTACTTGAGCCCGTGCGCCACGATCATCCGCGCCGAAGCGATCCACCGCCACGGCGGATTCTTCGCGCGCGAGGGCTGCCGCTACGCCGAGGACGCCTGGCTCTTCTTCCGCGTGCTCCTGAACGAGACGATCCTCTTTCGCCGGGAACCGCTGGTCACCTTCCACACCGACGCCAGCAGCCTGAGCCGCAACTTCACGGGCCCTCGCCCGGTGGAGCCGTTCCTGATGGCGCCGGAGGAGCTCGAGCTCTCCTGCCCGAAGCCGCTCAAGCCCCTGCTCCGGGAGGTGTTGTCCATCCGGGCCTCGAAGACTGCGTGTGTGCTCGCCTGGTGGGGTCTTCGCGACGAGGCGCTCCAACTGCTCAAGCGCTTCGAAGGCGAACGTGATCTGAATCAGCCCTGGGCCAAGGCAGCCCTGCTGGCCACCAGTCCGGTGGGGCTCCTGGCCGGCGCCGCCCTCCGCAGGCTGAAGGCTCTCACGACGGAGCCGCCAGCGGAGCACCCGAACTTCGAGCCCGTGTTCCGTCCGGAGGCGGAGCTCCTTTCCGAGATCCCGGAGCCTCCGATGGATCTCCCCTCCCTCTCCGTCGCGCCTGCCGCGGCGGACGCCTCCCCTGCCAAACGGGCGGCGGCGGCGATTGCGGAGCTCAACGAGCTCGCCCCGCCGGGCACGTGACCCGCTGGCTATTCGCCCAGCAGCGCGCGCGTCCGTTTCGCGAGGAAGTTCCGATCCCGCTCGCCGCTCGCTGCGGCCACGATGACGCCCTCCGCGTTGACGAACACCGTCGAGGGTACCTGGTTCACCGAAAGCGGTCCGAGCGTCTCGTTCTCCGAGATCGCCACCGTCTGCCCCAATCCGATCTTCGCGGCGGCCGCGCGCACGAGCGCTTCGTCCGGCTCGATGGACACGGCGAGGAAGCCCACACCCTTCGGCTCGTATTCACGCCGGACGGCTTCGAGTCCGGGAAACTCCCGGACGCAGATGCTGCACCCGGGCACCCAGATGTTGATCACCCACGGCTTGCCGAGCAGGTCGCTTCGCCGAAGCACCGTCCCGTCGAGGGTGGTGATCTCGAAGCTGTCCGGGATCGGCTTGAAGGGCTTCTCGTAGTACTCGCAACCTGCCGTCAGCAGCAGCGACGCGAGCGCGAGCAGCATCTGGCCCCGAGCCATCATCGGTTCATCGGTCTCACGTCCGGTAGGGAATGGCAATCGGGACGGTGCCCCCGTCGGGGCCGGCCAGCGGATTGCCTTCCGTATCGGTGAGCACGGAGTCCAGCACCAGGCGGAAGCTCGCGCCCGCCGGAAGCGGCGCCTCGGGGACGATCAGGACCGTCCAGGGGATTTCGACCTGCTCGACCGCGTCCGGGATCCGGTTGTCCTCGGGGACGGTGACCACGACCGGAACGCCGGTGTTGTCCTGGAGCAACAGGATGCCGGGCCGCACCGTGCGCTCGTCCATGGGTTCGGAGAAGGTGACGCGGATCTCCGGGGTGGTGCTGAGCACCGAATCAGCGGCCGGATCCACCTCGACGAACATGGGCGGCTTCGTATCCCGGAACTCGAGCAACGGCGCGGCCGGCTCCAGACAGCCGGACGCTCCTGCGCTCACCACGGCCACCGCTGCGACGAAGAGGGTTCGCATCACCGGCACCTCTGCAGGGACGCCGAGTCCTGGGTGTGGCACTTGAGGCAGGCCCGGTCGTTCCTCAGCGCCACTGCCTTGCAGATCGTCTCGAAGCCGGTGGGGTGCGGGTTCACCTGCCGGCGGATGCCGAACCGCCCGCTCTCCGAGTGACACGACAGGCACGACTCCTCGCGGTGACAGGCCACGCATTCGTTGATGTTCCGGGACGCGGCGATGCCGTGGTGCTGGGGACCCGGGGTGTCGACCCACACGGCGGTCGGCGGGTGCACCCTCACGTTGCGGTTGTCGAGGAACCGGTCGTTCGTCAGCGCGACGCCGGTGCGCTCGTGGCAGGCCACGCAGAACGACTGGTAGCGATGGCAGCTCTGACACTGCATCGTGTTCTGACGCGCCTGGATCGGGTGCAGGGTGATGAAGTCGTTGGGGTGCACCGACAGCGGCTTCTGCAGCGAGTCGTGGCACTCGTTGCACTCGCTGCGCGCGTGGCATTCGAGGCAGACCTCTTCACGCGTGCTCGCCTGCGTGCCGTGGTTGAATTCGAACCGCGGGCCGTGATCCATGCCCCAGGGATCGCCCTGCATCGGCCGGAGCAGACCGGACGCGAAGGTCAGATCGAGACGACCGGATGGCTCGGTCAGGTGGCACGTCTTGCACTCGGCGCTGGCCTGCCGTCCGTCGTGGCAGGTCAGGCAGGTCGCCATCTTCGGGAGCTGCTGCCGGGTGGCCAGGTGAACGCCGTCGAAGTCGCCGTGGCAGGTCTTGCACTCGATCTTGTGATCCTTCGTGTGCACCCCGTGCGGGAACCTGAGGTTCGGCGCCAGGAAGACCACCGCCGCCGGCTCCTTGCGGACCGTCTTGTCGAAGCCGACGTGGCAGACCTCGCACGATGCCGCGGGGTCCGTCTTCTCGCCTTTCTCCGCCGCGGAGATGTCGTGGCACTCCTCGCACTCGGGGTGGGCAGGGAGGATCCGGTCCCTCGACTCGTTCGATTTCGTGGCGTCGAAGTGGCAGGCGGTGCAGTCCGCGCCCGCCTTGATGTGGAGGTCGTGATCGAACTCGAGCGGGATCACCTGCGCCGGATACACGGCGAGGCTCCGCTCGCGCCCGGAGGCGGCCCAGGCGATCCCTGCGCCCGCCAGCAGCGCCACCAGGGCGACCGCAACGCCTCGGTAGGTGCGGGCCATCACGGCACCGCCTTCAAATCGAACACGGCGTAGGCCCGGGTATCGGATGTGGTGAACGGATTCACGTTCTGCTCGAGCACGAGTGAAATGCGCGCCGCCCGCGAGAGCAGGTAGCTGCCCCACAGCTGCGCGCCGAAGAAGGTTCCACGAAGCAGGGTCAGCCGGTCGTCGTCGACGTTGGCGATGGAGACGCGGCCATCCACGCTCCAGCGCCGGCTCTCGGCCTGGTATCCGCCGGTGACGTCGACCCAGAACTGGCGGCCTCCGTAGCCGTTGCGCCAGAGGACGTCGAGCCCGGTATGCACGGGGCCTCGATTGAAGTGGGCGCCGGCAGCGGCCCCCAGCACCCACGGTGTCGACAGTCCGGGATCAGTGAGCGCATTCGCCAGCGCGAGGTTCTCGTTGATCTCCGTCCCGAACCGGTCGACCAGGAGCTCCGCGTAGTACCGGAGCGGCCCGACCGGCGTGTAGTCACCGCGGACCTTGAATTCGTCCCGCGGCGCGTTGGCGAAGAAGTACCAGATGGAGGAGGCGGCGAAGGTCGGGGCGATCCGCAGCGCTTCGACGGTCGCGGCGTATTCGTCGTGGTCGTATCGCACGCGCACCCGCGCCTGCGAGACGCGCAGGATGAACAGGTCGTACTCGAGCGCGCCGAGCAGGTTGACGCCGCGGTTGTTGGTGTAGTCGAGCGCGGCGCCGATGCGCTCGGAGTTGACCTCCTGGGCGAGCTCCGACCGCCGGTAGCCGACGAACCCGGACACGCCCGAGTTCAGGACGTTCTCGCCGACCAGGCGCGCCCCGAACACCGGCTCGTACTGCGCCTCTTCTTCGAAGATCAACGCATCCGCGCCGACCCGCCCCTCCGCCTCGCGAAGGCCGTCCAGCGCGTGGGTGGGCGAGCCTATAATGCTGGTCCCCTTCACCCAGAACCCGCCGAAGGCCTCGGCGCCCAGCCCCATGGGCGTCACGTACCGCAGCCGAACGCCGTCGATGCTCATGTATTCGAGGACGTTGCTCAGGTACTGCCGCCCGAGCCGGCCTTCGAATCCGCCGCGCCGATAGTTCAGGTGGGCGTACATGAGGTCCGCGTCCTGGGCCCTGAGTCCGTCGATGCGCTCCGCCTCCGACCCGGTCACTCCGAAGTCGGTGAACACGCGCAGGTTGGTTTCGAACCCCAGGTCCTCGCCGGTGACGAGCTCGAAGCCGTCCAGCCCCAGGTACTGCACCAGCCGGCGCCGAGGCAGGATCAAGGGGTTGGCAGGGTCGGTCCCGCGATACGAACGGATCTGGTAGAGCTGCGCTTCTGTCCGGGCGTTGACGACGAATGCCGAAGCGCGAACTTCGCTCGTTCCGAGCAATGTCGCGAGGCATGCCCCCAACGTGATTTGCAAAGTTCGCTTCACGCGCGGGGACTATAGCCAGAGTCTTCGCCAGATCAGGCAAACGAACTTGATCTTGAAGCAACGTGGTGAACGCGCATGATGACCGCGTGAACGGTGACGAGGTCGCGAATGAGTCGTTGTATCGGCCCGTACCGGCTTTGCGTCTGGGGATCGCGTCGACCGCAGTGATTCTCCTGCTGTTCGTCACCGCCGGGGCGACCTCGCAGTTCCTCAATCCGGGGTTCGGCGTGTGGTTCACCGAGGTGTTCATCTTCCTCGGCGTTCCCTTCGTGCTCACACGGTTCAGCCTGCGCGATCCCGTTCGCTGGCCCGGCATGGCCTTCCCCGGATGGGCGCCCGCCGCGATCGGTCTGGCGTTCGGGCTGGTGAACTTCTTCGGGGTCGTCGCCCCGATCCAGTTCGCGATGCAGGCGCTCTTCCCCCGGGACCTCACCGAGTTCTTCGACAGCAGCCGGATCTTCGAGAATCAGAGTACGGCGGACCTTGCGCTCATCATCTCCGGGGTGATCATCGCGGCCCCCTGGTGTGAGGAGTACTTCTTCCGGGGAGTGCTTCAGCAGTCGATTCAGTCGGCTCAGACCGTGAACGAGCGCCGGGGCGCCACGGTGGCGATGCTCGTCACCGCGTTCCTCTTCAGCCTCTTCCACTTCGATCCCGTCGGGTTCCTGGCGAGGTTCGAGCTCGGACTCCTGTTCGGGTGGCTGTTCTGGCGCACTGGGTCCATCTGGCCCGGCGCCCTCGCCCACGCGGCCAACAACGGCATCTCGACCGTGATCTTCTTCGCGTCGGGTCCCGAAACCGCGCAACAGGCGGAACAGGCGGTCACCCGGGAAGACGTGATGCAGATCCTGGTCTTTGCCGCGATGGGCGCACTGTTGCTCGCGGGCCTGCTGCTCCTGGTCCACGCCCGCCCACACCTCCTGTCGAGGCGTGCGCATCCCGAGGTCGTCCTCCCTCCCAGCTCATTCTGGAAGCTGGCTGCGCCCTGGCTGGTCGCGGGGACGCTCTCGATCGGGTTGCTGATTGCCGTCGACCTGCGCGGAATCCAGCTCCGGCTCGTGGATACCGAGTACCCGTTGCCGAGGGACCTCGCCGGCGAGCTCGAAGCTTCTCGCCAGGAGCTGCTGCAGTTGCGCAGACGCGCCCGCGCGGGGGAGGTTCCCATCGACACCTACGAATCTGAACGACGCGAGCTCTCGAGGCTCACCGGCGATGGGGCACGGGCTCCACTGCCGGAGACGATGCCGCCTACGCCGTCCCCACCGATCGAGTAGCGGCACGCGGCATCACAACCAGGTGTAGCGCTCGACGTGAAAGACGGGACCGACCATGGCGGCGGAGACCGTGCCCTGCTCCACCAATCCTTCGAGCTCCACGCGCCGGCCCTCCTTCTTGAGGCCGCGGTCACCACCCGCGAGCTCGTAGACCTTGCCGTCGTCCGCCTGGAGGACCCAGACGCCGAACTCGACATCGCGGAACGCGATCGATCCGGTCAGTTTCACGCGGCCTCCTTCCGCACCATCGCGCGGGTGATCAGCAGGCAGACCGCCGCGTTCAACACGAGCCACGGCACCGCGAGGAACTCGAATGGCAGATACGCCAACCCGGGCGCCCTCGACCATGCGGCGTAGGCGAGGAACCCTCCGAACCCGAGGCTCAGTCCTCCGATCAGCGGACGCAGGCTCTTCGCCTTGAGCGCGACGACGGACGCCACGATCGGAATGAGCGCGCTGTAGAAGAGCGGGTTCGCCAGCTTGCCGCGGCCAAAGATGATCCGCTCCCAATCGGGAATCGGCAGGGCCACGGCATCCACCAGAGCATTCGCGCCCTCCGCCGCAGCCCCCGGGAACAGGCGCACCACGAACACGCCCACGGTCGCGAGCAGCAGAGGGATCAGGAACGTCGGCGTGAAGAGCACGTTCAGGTACGCCGGACGCTGACGACGGCCGATGGAGAGCAACACGCCGACCAGCAGCACGAGGGCCCAATACAGCGGCGACCCGTTCACGCCCGTCGGACCTCGCCCGAGCGCCGCGAGCGCGCCCTTCGCGTCGAGCAGCCCATGCCCGTACTTGTCCGACCACGCCTCCTGACCCTCAGCCCGGCGGGCGCCTTCGAACAAGGCCTTCTCCACCTCGTCCGGACCCGACGCCCCGGCCGCGTAGAGCAGCGCCGCGACGCCGGACACGTGCGGGGTCGCCATGCTGGTGCCCTGATAGAACGCGTAGACCGACTTCGACGGGTCGCGAGGGTCGATGGTGTTCTGGAGCACGCCGTCCTCGGGGCGCGCGCTCTTGTCTCCACCCGGCGCGGCGATGTCGAGCTCGGCGCCCCAGGACGAGTACGGCGCGAGCTTTCCGCCTGGACCGACCGCCGAGACCGCCACGGCCCCCGGATACGCCGCGGGGTACTCCACCCTGCCCTGCCCGGTGTTGCCGGCGGCAGCCACCACGGTGGCGCCCTTCTTTCGCGCGTACTCCACCGCGCGGGCCATGACCTCCGAGCGCGCACCACCGCCGAGCGACAGGTTGATCACCTTCGCCCCGTGGTCCGCCGCCCAGCGGATCGCGCCCGCGATGTCGGAAGAGGTGCCGCGGCCGAACGCGTCGAGCACCTTCACCGGCATCAGCGTCGCTTCGAACGCCACGCCTGCGACGCCCTGCTTGTTGTGCGTGACCTGCGCGATGGTCCCCGCCACGTGCGTCCCGTGCCCGTGATCGTCCCAGGCCCCTTCCCGGTCGTTCACGAAGTCGTAGCCCTTCGCGAAGGTCGCGCCGTCGAGGTCTGGCACCTGGATGAAGTCGTCCTTGTTCTCCCAGGCGATCCCGGTGTCGAGCACCGCGACCACGACGCCCTTTCCGCGTGACCTGTCCCACGCCTCGGGGGCGTTGATCAGCTGCAGGTTCCACTGCTTCCCATATTCAGGGTCGTTCGGGACGAAGCTCGACTGGTAGGTGTAGAGCGGCTCGGCCGCCTCGACGTCGGCGTGCTGGCGGATTCGCGAGAGCGCGGCCTCCACGTCGGCGACCCCGGTGGCCAGGGTGATCCCACTCTCCTCACCTTCCTCCGAGTTGAATTCGAGATCGATCCCCCAGTCCTTCTCCCAGCTGTCGAACTGTGCCGGGGTGGTGCCGTCCCGGAAGTCGACGACGAGGGCGCCGGGCACGGCCGCCGAGGGGGAAGCCGGCACCTCGGAGGACGACGGCGACTCGCGCGCGCAGCCGGCGATCAACGCAAGAGACAGGGCAAGGCAGCCAGGGGCAAGTCCGCGTGGGGCCATGTGGGGCCTCCTTCCATCCCTGCTACGAACGGTGGGTGAAACGATTGGGTCCAGCCGGATCTTCGACCGACAAATGCCTCAAGAAGTCCCGTACATGACGCCCCACCTCGGGGAGATTGCGCTGGAAGACGTGGTCGGCGTCTTCGACCATCTCGAACCTGCCGCCGGCCTCGGTCACCGCGGAGGCGAACGCCACCCTCGGCTGGCGGATGTCGCGCGCGCCCATGACGACCAGCAGCGGAAGGGACACCGGCGCCAGGTCCGATCCCCCGATCCCCACGGGGCTCACGAACACCAGGCCTGCGAGTGCGGGATGGCGCCTCGCCAGCTCCAGGGCGGGCTTCGCGCTCTGGCTGATCGCCAGGCACACCACCGACGTCGTGTCGGTGTTCTCCTGGATCAGCCGCAACGCGCCCTCGAGGTCCTCCAGGACGTCGTCCCCGCGCTCGCCCTGGCTGCCGCCCACACCCTTGAAGTTGAAGCGTAGGGTCGGAAACCCGGCGCTGGCGGCGGCCCAGGCGACCTCGGCGGCGATGACGTGGTCCATCGACCCGCCCTCCTCGGGCACGGGAGGGATGATCAGCAGCGGCGGGCGCTTGTCGCCCCGATGCGAGAGCGCCTCCAGCACGCCCTTTCCGGACGGAATGAGGGTGGAGCGCTCGAGGAACTGACCCTTGCCGACCATGTCAGACCGCGCGGAGGACGTAGAACTTGAGGTACTTTCCTTCGGGAAACTGGAGGCGAACCGGGTGATCGGGTGGCTGGTACCGCTCCTCGACCAGCGCCAGATCGATCCCGGCCTTGTACCCGGCCTCCTTCACCGCGTTGAAGAAGTCCTCGGGCGTCACGCGCGCCGAGCACGACGCGGTCGCGAGCAGTCCGCCTGGCCGCAACAGCGCCATCGCCTGCCGATTCAGCGAGGCATACCCGTCGATGGCCGCCTCCACGGCGCGCTGGCTCTTGGCGAATGCGGGCGGGTCGAGGATCAGCAGGTCGAAGGTGCGGCCCTCCTCCTTGAAGGACGCCAGCAGCTTGAAGACGTCCGCGGCGAGGAAGTCGTACTTCTCCGGCGCGAGCCCGTTGAGCTTGAAGATGTCGCGGGAGAGCGCCACCGCGTCCTCGTCCTGGTCGACGGAGAAGACGCTGTTCGCGCCGCCCAGGGCCGCGTTGATGGAGAAGCCGCCGGTGAAGCTGAAGCAGTTGAGGACGTCGCGCCCCTTCGCCAACCGGCGGATGAGAAACCGGTTTTCACGCTGATCGAGGAAGAACCCCGTCTTCTGTCCTCGCCACGCGTCGACGAGGAGCTTCGCGCCGCGCTCCCGGATCTCGATCAGCTCGGGCGGCTTCTCGCCCCACAGCATGCGGCCGGAGCCGGGGCCTTCGTCGCCGTCCACGTCGTCGCGTCCCACCTCGTCGCGCCCGAGGATGCCCTTGAGCCCGGGCACCGCGGCCTTGAGCCCCTCGAGGATCAGCGGCCGATACGGGGTGAGCCCTGCCGAGTACAGCTTGAGCACCGCGAACCCGGCATAGAGGTCCACCACCACACCGGGCAGACCGTCGCCCTCGCCATGGAGGAGGCGGAAGCTGTCGGTGTCGGTGAGATCGATGAGCTCGACCCGCCCGCGCCAGGCGGACTCGATCCTGCGGCGGAAGAAGGCCGCGTCGATCCGCTCGTCCTCGTCCCGGGTGAGCACGCGGACCGCGATGGCCGAATGGGGATCGTAGTACCCGCGCGCGACGAAGCGGCCGTTCTCGGTGAGGTCGACCACGCTGCCGGGCGGGATGCGGGGCGTCTGCGCCAACGCCTTGCGGAAGACCCACGGGTGACCGGCGCGGATGTGGCGGCCGAGACCCCGGGCGAGCTCGATTCGGATGAGATTCATCGTCCGCGCCTTATCGCGGCGAGGATCTCCCGGGCAAGCTCGCGAAATCCCCGGCCTTCGCGCTGACGGGTGATGTAGGCCGGCGCGTACTCGATCCGGTCGAGCACATCGCGCACGTTCGCCACCCCGACGGAGAGGCCGAACCGCGCGAACATGGGGGCGTCGTTGAACGAGTCGCCCACGTAGACGAAGCGCGGGTCATTCGTCTCCAGCCGAAGTCCCCACTCCTTCTTCAGGAAGCGCTGCACCGTGGTCAGCTTGTCGAAGCCGCCGATCCAGCAGTTCACGTGCACGTTGGAGCGCACCGCCTGGATTCCCCGGGCCCGGAGGATCTTCTCGAGCTGGTCGGCGGCCTCCTGACCCAGCGAGATCTCCTCGTTGTAGTCGATGGCGACGTTGACCTCGGTGTACGCCGAGTCCGACGAGAGTCTGGCCCCGGGCACCTTCCGGATGGCCCGCTGGACCTCCCGCATCAGCCGCCGGCGGTGCTCGACCCGGTCCGAGTCGCGCTGCGCGTAGACCTTCCGGATGAGCCGGTCCGGCTCCTTCGCGAAGTACAGCCCGCCGTTCTCGACGATGACCCCGTCCACCGGCAGCGTCCGCGCCCAGCAGTCGCCCCATCCCGCCGGCCGACCGCTCACCAGGACCACGCGCACCCCGGCCTCGCGCAGCGCTTCGATCGCCTTGATCGTGGCGCTCTCGATGATCGCGTCGGAGGTCATCGTCCCGTCCACGTCGGTGAACAGGGTGTGCACGCGCGAGAAATCCGCGGACGCAACCGGGGCGGGCAGTTGGATCTTCATACCATCGGCAGGTTGGCGAGGAGTTCGCGCAGGGCCTCGACCTCAAGGGCGAGCGCGGCGCGGGAAGCGGACTCGAGCTGCCCCTTGCGCGCCTTGCGCAGGAAGACGTCGAGCCCGGCGTCCCGTCCGTACAGGCCCATGGCGAGCTTCGCCGCTTCGAGCAACAGCCTCCGCGCGGTCGCCTCGTCGCGGCCGATCGCCAGCTGCGCCTGCTCCAGCTTCACGCCGCACGCCGCCCACACCTCGCGGTCCTGCGCGACCAGTACCTCCCGCTGGTTGACGCGTTGGAGCGACCCGACGAACTGGACGAACGGTTGCAACACGGACACCAGGTCGTTCTTCGTCGCATCCGACCGGGCCGCCAGGGCGTTCAGCGCATGCCGGAACTCGATCGTCGCCCGCTTGTCCTGGGCTCTCAGCGCGCGATAGGCGCCCGTCTTGCCGAAGGCGTCGAGGTCGCGCTCGAGGTGCTGCGCGTACCACTGGACGTCCTCGGATTCGGCCTTGTCGATCTCCGCGTTGCGCGCCTGCATCAGCCGGGAGAGATCGGCCACGACCGCGCGAAGCTGCACCGCGGCCTGGACCTCCTCCCGATACCCGGGGACCACGTCGACCCGGTGGACCTCGCCGAACGACGTCGCACTCAGGTACACCAGGTCGCCGATCATTTCGCGGAACCGCGAGCGGAACGACTGCAGGTCGGCGAGCAGGTTCCAGCGGTCCGAGACCACCTCCGGGCTGCGCATGCGCATGCCCAGCTGGGTGACCTGTTGTCCGAGCTGCTCGGTGACGGCCCGGAGCGCGGACTCCGCTTCGGCGGCGGCGCTGCTCGAACCGGCGCGACGTCCCGTCGAAGGGAACTGTTCGCGCACGACCGAGAGCAGCGCGTTCACGTCCACCACCGTGTCGCGGATGAGCGGCGCCATCTCCTCCCACAGCGACAGGTCGGGGGCGGCATCGATGGTGGTGGACTCGTAGTTCACCAGATCCATGTCACCGAGCCGCTCGATGGCGTTGGCCGCGGCCACGTACACCAGCCCCAGCCGGTCCGCGAGCGCGCGATCGGGAATCGAGTCGAGGACCTTCTGCAGGCTGGGCGAGATGGGGAGTGCTTGCAACATCGAGTCATCGCGAGTGTAGACGCAACCGCCTCGACTTTCGACTGCTGTCGCATTAGGCAGCCCGCGGATGATTCGCGTAACCCATCTGTCCGAGGACGGCCAGTCCTTGATCACCGGGGACGAGCGCCTGCTCGATCACCCCGGGCTCAAGTGGGTCGACGTGGAGGGACCGACCGAGGCGGTGTTGATGCCCCTCGCGGAGCGCTTCGGGCTCCACAGGCTGGCGGTGGAAGACTGCCTGCACCTCGACCAGCGGCCCAAGCTCGAGGAGTACCCGAACCACCTCTTCATCGTCCTCCACGCGTTCTCCGCCGTGCAGGGCGATCCGGCCAACCTCACGATGCACGAACTCCACTTCCTGCTCGGGAAGGACTTCGTCATCACCGTCCACGAGCATCCGAACGAGGCGATCGGCGACGCCTTCCGGCGGCTCCAGGCAGAT
>JBAWAM010000099.1:0-1743 GCA_049589315.1 Myxococcaceae bacterium | reverse complement strand
ACGTGGATGCGGCGCCGGCGTCCGCCTTCTGTCTGGCGGACGAGCTGATCCCGTTCACCTCGGAGTGGCACTCACACCGCAAGCACCAACTGCTCTACTCCGTTCGCGGCGCGCTTCGACTCGAGATGGAATCGGGTCAGTGGCTGCTCCCGCCACAGCGAGCTGCATGGATTCGCGCCGGCGCTCGCCACCGGGTCTCGTCCGGTCAACCCGCTTCGCTGCGCACCGTCTATCTCTCGTCCCGGAAGTTCCGCGTTCCGGGACGAGCCGATTGCCAGGTCTTCATCCTGACGCCCCTCGCGCGCGAGATGATTCTCCACTCCACGCGCTGGGGGCCCGAGCGCAGCCCGAAGGATCGCCGGGCGGAGGTGTTCTTCACGGCGATGGCCGAGCTGCTCGCCGAGTGGACCGAGCAGTCCCGACCGTGGCGTCTGCCTCGAGCGAAGAGCGCCGAGTTGCAGCGGGCCATGGACTTCACCCTCGAGCACCTCGACGAATCGGAGCTCTCGATCGCCGAGGTGTCGCGATCATCGGGCCTGTCGGAGCGAACGCTGGCCCGGCGCTTCCAGGAGGAGGCCCAGACCTCCTGGCGTGCCTTCCTCCACGACGCGCGCATGCTGCGGGCGATGGAGTTGCTCGCGGAGGGAGAACGGGTGACCCAGGCCGCCTTCGCCGTGGGCTTCGAGAGCCTCGCCGCGTTCTCCCATGGATTCCACGCCTTCACCGGCGAACGTCCGAAGGACTTCCGCCGCCGGGTGACTACCGGCACGCAAGCTGAGTAGCCAGGCCGTAGACGCTGTACTCGACCATGTACGGGAGCTGGTAGTCGGGGTAGGCCTTCGCCGCGCGCTCGGCGAGTGCCTTGTAGTGCCGCCCGGCTTCGCTGCCGCACAGCTCCGACCGCCGGTCGCCAAGCTCCTCTACGTAGGACCGAACCAGCGACATCATCCCGTCGAGGTACTGCCTCTGGGCGGCGACCGCGACCTGCACCGGAGCCGTCTCGCCACGCCCGCCGTAGACCGTCGTGTCCGGCCAGGCGAGGAGCTCATCGAGCGCGGCCTTCCAGCTCTCGAGGTCGAGAGTCGCCTTCCCGTCTCGGATCCCGCCCTCGAGCCAGGCGTGCGCCTTGTGATGGACGAGATCGCCGACGATGAGCGCCTTGCGTCCCGGGATGTGCGCCACCGTCTGGGTGACGGCCACGCCGGGGTGCTTCAACACGGTCAGCGTCACCTCTGCGCCGCCCTCGAGCGGCAGCGCGTAACGGTCGTTGAAGGTGAGGTCGATCCGGGCTTCGGCCGGGTAGGTCTCCTCCGTGAACATCTTCGCGACCTGAACGAAGTAGTACTTCTTGTAGGCGTGAACGGCGCCGATCGCGGCCGCAGTGGCATCGCTGGCCACGACCTTCGCGCCTTCGCGCTGGAACACCGACGCGCCGTTGAACTTGTCCGGGTTCGGATGAGTCACGACCAGGTAGCGGATCGGGTTCTTCGTCTGCGCCCGGATCGCGGCGAGCACCTTCTCCGCCTCCGCGGGCGTGAACTGGGCGTCGAAGACCACCACCTCCGACCCGGTGTCGTAGAAGTACGAGTGCGTGTCGAACCCGTTCGCATCGCTGGTGTAGCGACCGACCTCGGAGCCGATGAGTCCGGACGCGCAGCCGGAGAGAAGGAACGTCAGGGTCATTCCAGAGAGTGCCGTACGCATGGGTTGTCCTTTCAGAGTCCGAGGGGACATCCCTCGCGA
>JBAWAM010000098.1:0-13943 GCA_049589315.1 Myxococcaceae bacterium | reverse complement strand
TCGCGCGGGGCTCGGCTACATCGGACGGAACGGCTGTCTGATCACGCCGCAGTTCGGGTCGTGGGTGTTCCTCGGGACCATGGCGCTGGATCTCGAGGTGGACGCGTACGCCGCCGAGCCCGCGCCGGATCAGTGTGGCGCGTGCACGCTCTGCATCGACTCGTGTCCGACGGAGGCAATCGTCTCCGAGCGGGTGGTCGACGCGCGGCGCTGCCTCTCGTACCAGACCATCGAGAACGAGGCCGAGGTGCCCGCGCCCTTTCGCGAGAGCTTCCGGAACCTCGTGTTCGGATGTGACATCTGTCAGCAAGTGTGTCCGCTCAACCGGGCCCCGGTGCCGGGAGGCCAGCGGTTCGCGCCGCGCGCGGTGGCCTCGCTCGGGGTGCGCGAGATCGCCGCGCTCACCCGGTTGCAGTTCACCGAATTCACCCAGGGCACGCCGCTCGCGCGCGCCGGATACGACGGCCTCCGACGAAATGCCGCCTATGCCCTGGGGGCCATGCGAGATGTGGAGGCCCGGCCGATCCTCGAGAAGCTGACGGTCGATTCCAACCCGGTGGTCGTGGAGGCTGCTCACTGGGCATTGACGCGGCTGACGTGAGCGCACGGTCGGGTTAGCTTCGCCGGCCATGATGAAACACATTTCCATCGTCGCAGGTTCGCTCGTGCTGCTCCTCGCGGCCGGGTGCAAGAAGGGCGCGGAGAGCGCCAACGGTGCGGGGACCGCCACCGCCGAAGAGCTCTACGCCACGTTCAAGACCAGCAAGGGCGACATCGTCGTGCGCCTGTTCCCGAAGGACGCGCCGAAGACCGTCGCCAACTTCGTCGGCCTGGCCAGGGGCGAGAAGGAGTGGAAGGACCCGGTCTCCGGGCAGATGATGAAGAAGCCGCTGTACGACGGGACGATCTTCCACCGGGTGATCCCGAACTTCATGATCCAGGGCGGTGACCCGCTCGGCGCCGGCTATGGCGGCCCCGGCTACAAGTTCGAGGACGAGTTCCAGAGCGGCCGGACGTTCGACAAGCCCGGCCTGCTCGCCATGGCGAACTCCGGCCCCAACACCAACGGCTCGCAGTTCTTCATCACCACCGCGACGCCCTCGCACCTCAACAACCGGCACACCATCTTCGGCGAGGTGATCTCCGGTTACGAGGTGGTCGAGGCGATCGGCAACGTCCCGCGAGACGGCAGGGACAAGCCACGAGAGCCGGTCGTCCTGGAGAAGGTGATCATCAGCGAGAAGAAGCCGTAGCTACGGCTCCAGGCTTGAAGGAGACCGATGAAAACCACGCTCAACGCCTCCGCCCTCCGCTCGCTCGCGGCGCCGGTGAAGAAGGCACATGCCCGGCGCGGGAAACCCGCAGCGGCGGTGACGCGCGAACCCGTACACACCGTCTACGGCGGCGCGCACCTCTTCAAGGCGGACACCGCCCGGAAGCTGGGAAACCTCGGCCTTAGAGCCCTCGAGGACGCCGCACCGGATTCGAGCGCGCTCTCGGACGCGCTGAACCTCCCGGAGGATCGGGGCATTCACCGCCTGGTCTACTCGCGGGTGGTGGAGAAGCTTCGGCACGAGCCGATCGAGGACCTCCGAATCGACTTCGAGGACGGGTATGGCCACCGCTCCGACGCCGAGGAGGACGGCCACGCGGTCGCCGCTGCACAGGAGCTCGCGGCGGGGATGGAGTCGGGTTCGCTGCCGCCGTTCATCGGCATCCGGATCAAGGCGCTGACCCCCGAGCTGTTCACCCGGAGTACGCGCACGCTGGACCTTTTTCTCACCACGCTGGTCAAGGCGAGTGGAGGCCGGGTGCCGCAGGACTTCGTCGTGACCCTTCCGAAGGTCACCGTTGCCGAGGAGGTCCAGACCCTGGCGCGACTGCTCGGCGCGCTCGAGAAGTCGCTCGAGCTGAAGCAGAAGTCGCTCGAGCTCGAGTTCATGGTGGAGACGCCCGAGGCACTCCTGGCGGCCGACGGTCGCGTGCCGCTGGCCGGCTTCGTCCGTGCTGCCTCGGGGAGATGCGTGGCGGCCCACTTCGGCCCGTACGACTACACGGCAGCGCTCGATGTCACCGCCGCGACACAGGCGCTGGACCACCCGGCGTGTGACGCCGCGCGACTGATCATGCAGCGCTCCCTGGCGCCGTTGAATGTGTCGGTCTCCGACGGACCGACGACCACGATGCCGATCGGGCCGCACCGCCCGGAGAAGGGCGGGGCCGAGCTCAGCCGGGAGGAGCTCGCGGTGAACCGCGAGGTGGTCTTCCGCGCCTGGCGGCAGTCGTATCGCAACATCCGGCACGCGCTGCTGCTGGGCATCTACCGGGGCTGGGATCTCCATCCTGCGCAGCTCCCCGTGCGGTACGCCGCGACCTACACCTTCTTCCTCGAGAGCCTCGAGCCGATGTCGAAGCGACTCGCCGCGTTCGTGGACAAGGCTGCCCAGGCCACGCGCGTCGGCGAGATCTTCGACGACGCCGCGACCGGGCAGGGCCTGCTGAACTTCTTCCTTCGCGGGATCGCCTGCGGCGCGTTGACGGAGGAGGACGCACGCGCCACCGGGATGACGCTGGAAGAGCTCCGCACGCGCTCTTTCCTCAAGATTCTGCAGGCCCGGCGGAAGGCGTGAGTGTATGCGCCACGACGTGCTTGTGCGCCCCCGTTAGATAGGGGTTGCCACCTACACGGAGCCGTATGTAACGGTACGCCCGATGACTGCTGGTTCTGCTGCAACTCGCTCTGAGAAGCGCGTCCCCGCGAACGTCCTCCGGATGATCCTGGAGGGCATCCGGGATGTGGCGGGGAGTCAGTTCGGCGTCGTGCTCGAAAAGGCGGGTCTGTCGCGCTACGCAGCGCAGCTGCCGCCCCAGGACATCAGCCCAACGATCACCGAGCCCGAGCTCAGCGCCCTCTACGGCACGACCTATCGGGTGGTGGGTGAGTCGCTCACCCGGACGTTCCTGACCAACTTCGGGAAAAGGCTGCCCGAGGCGCTGCTCGCGAGCCCCGCCGGACAGGAGATGCTGGCGAAGGCTGCGCAAGTGCCCCCGTCGGAGCGCCTGGGGGCGGCGATCAATCTGATCGCCGAGACGGGCACGAAGATCTGGACCGAGATGTCCGCCAGCGAGGACTCGGAGTACTACTACCTGGAGATCTCCCGGTGTGCGATCTGTGCCGACATCCATGGCGCCCGCTCACCCATCTGCGGGAACTCGGAGATCGTCTATGGAGCGCTGGCCCGCGCGCTCTCGGGCATCCGGGTAAGTGCGCTCGAGGTGGAGTGTGCTGCCGCCGGCGCGCCGCACTGCAAGTACCGCATCCGCAAGTAGTCGGAGCCCTGTTCAGTCGCCGTCCGGGTTCCACTCGCTGATGTCCTCCGCCGGTTCTGGCTCGGGCTTCGTCGGCGGCTTGCCCCGGAGCTGCTCTTCGGTGGGCAGGATGATCCCCTCGACCGGCTCCAGCGCCGGCTCCTGCACTTCCGGAGCGGGGGTGGGCGGCTTCGGCTCGACAGGTGGCGTGCGATCGTCGAGCACCGTCCAGCGTTCGGAGCACACCTCGTGCTTCGATCGGCAGCCTTCGAGGCAGGTGGCAAGCTTGCCCCGCGTCCGGAAGCTCGTTCCGAACTCCAGGGTGCAGCCTTCCCGACAGCTCTCGTTCTCCGCATGACAGGCCTTCGCCTCGGGAACCTGGGCGGGAGCCACCGCGGGGAAGAGCGCGGCGAGCAGCAAGAGCGAACGGGCGAGCATCATGGCGCCAAGGTTACATCGGAGCCGCCGTCACACGTACGCGACATGGCGCCATGCTTCCTCCGTTCCTAGCTTCGCGCCGGAGGTCGCCATCGTGCTGTTTCCGGATCTACGGGGCATCTCACCCCGAGTCGTGGTGAAGCGTGTGGCCAGGGAGGCGATGGAGGATGCGATCACCGATACCGCCGCGCAGCTCTCGTTCTACTTCCTGTGGGCGCTCTTCCCGTTCCTGTTCTTCCTGGTCACCCTCGCCGCGTATCTGCCCATCGAAGGTGCGGTGTCGTCGGCGATCGAGCGGCTGTCGTACGTGATGCCGCCCGAGGCGCTGGCGCTGCTGCAGCAGCATCTCAACTCGCTGATCGGTGAAGAGCGCCCGAAGCTGCTCACGCTCGGACTTGTGGTGACGCTGTGGGGCGCCTCCCGAGGCGTGGACGCGCTGCGCAAAGGGCTCAACCTCGCCTACGACGTCACCGAGTCCAGGAAGTTCTGGCGCACCCAGACGGTCGCGCTGGCGATGACGATTTCGGGCGCGCTGCTGATCATCGTCGCCTTCGGCGGATTCGTGCTCGGCGGCGAAGGGGGGATGTGGCTCGCCGAGCGCATCGGCATCGCGAAGGAGTTTGCGATCGTCTGGTCGTGGCTGCGCTGGCCGTTCACCGCCATGGTGATCATGCTGGCGGCGGCGCTCTGCTACTACTTCCTCCCCGACGTGGAGCAGAAGTTCCACTACATCACCCCGGGATCGGTGACGGCGACGGTGCTGTGGCTGCTGTCCACCTGGGGCTTCACCCAATACGTCGAGCACTTCGGCCGGTTCAACGCGACCTACGGCTCGATCGGCGCGGTGGTGGTGCTGATGGTGTGGCTCTACATCACCGGCCTGGTGTTCATCTTCGGCGGTGAGGTGAACGCCGTGATCGAACACGTCTCCCGTGAGGGCAAGGTGGCGGGCGCCCGCCGTGAAGGCGAGGCGCCGGCGCCCGAGTCCGAGAGGCCGGGGCATGTGCCGCCGGGGGCGCTCAAGTCCGCCCACGCAGCCCCGCGACTTCGCGGGCGCTTCAAGCGGCGTCTCCCCGGGTCTACTTGAGCCGCTGCTGGACTGCCGCAAGCCGGTTCAGCGTGCTCGTAGCCCCGCCGCGCAGCCGGTTTTCCGCGATGTACTGCTGCAGGTGGGAGATGCGATCCGAGGTCGCTGGATGCGTGGAGAACCAGGTGAGCACCTTCGGCGTGCTCCCGCCCTCTTGACGCTGGAGGATCCGGAAGAACCCGATGAGCCCGTTCGGGTCGAAGCCCGCGCCGCGGGAGAACCGGGCGCCATACTCGTCGGCCTCGTGCTCCTGTGAGCGGGAGTGGGCCAGCATCGAGCCGCTGGCGACCAGCGTCGCCGCGAGCTGCTTGACCTGGGACGGGTTCTTCCCGAGCGCCAGGCTTGCGACGCCCTGCAGGCCGTACTGCTGGACCAGGTTGCGCGCCGCATGGCGACCCGTGACGTGGCCCGCCTCGTGGGCGAGCACACCGGCGAGCTGCGCCTCGTTCTCCGACGCCAGGATGAGCCCCGTGTACACGTACAGGTTGCCTCCCGGGGTGGCGAAGGCGTTCACCATCTTCGGGTCATCGACGACGTAGAGCTTCCACTTCACCCCACGGCGTTCGTTGTTCGCTGCGCGGAGGATCGGGCGAGCGAGCTGGTCGACGTACGAGTTGACCTCGCTGTCGGTGACCAGCTTCATCCCTTCCTTCTGGAGCTCCTGGTGGACCTGGAGACCGAGCTGCTGCTCCTGCTCGTCCGACACCAGGACCTCCGCCGCGACCTTCTCGGCTGCGCGGATCGGCGTGCTGGCGCAGCCGGCGGCGAAGGTCAGGGCGAACAAAGGGAGGAGGGCGAGTCGAAAACGCATGACGAACTCCTGAGCGCGAGACGGGTCGTCCTATTCAGGTCTAGACGGAACCGCAATGGAATGACGTCTGCCATCAGGGCGAGCAGGCCTTCGCGAGTTGCGGACGTCGACCGAGCGACGGACCTTCCCAGCGGAGGCGACCATGCCGAGGGCCATCTGGAGCGGCGCGATCAGCTTCGGGCTCGTGAACGTGCCCGTGAAGCTCTACTCCGCGACGTCCCACAAGGAAGTGCAGTTCCACATGCTCCACCAGAAGGATGGGGCGCGCATCCGGCAGAAGCGGGTGTGCTCGCAGGAGGACGCCGAGGTTCCCTGGGAGGAGATCTCCAAGGGCTACGAGATCTCGTCGGGGCGCTACGTGATGCTCACGAAGGACGAGATCGCCGCGCTCGCTCCGAAGGCGGATCGAAGCATCTCGATCGAAGACTTCGTGGACGAGGCCGACATCGACCCCATCTACTACGAGAGCGCGTACTACCTCGTCCCGGATCGCGGTGCGGGACGGCCGTACGAGCTGTTGCTCGAGGCGATGAAGCGGTCCGGCAAGGTCGGCATCGCCCGGGTGGTGCTGCGGACGCGCCAGTATCTGTGCGCGGTGCGGCCGATGGGGAAGGGCCTGGCCTTGTCGACGATGCTCTACGCCGACGAGGTCAACCCGATGGAGGAGCTCGAGGAGCTGCCCGGCCCCGAAGCCGCGCCGAAGGAGCGGGAGCTCGAGATGGCCCAGCAGCTCATCGAGTCGCTCACCACGAAGTTCGAGCCGGAGAAGTACCGGGACGACTACCGCGAGCAGATCCTGCAGCTCATCGAGCGCAAGGCGGAGGGTGAGGAGATCGTTGCGCCCGAGATGCCCGAGGAGCCGGCGCGCGTGGTGAATCTGATGGACGCGCTGCAGGCGAGCCTCAAGTCGCTGCGCAAGGAGGGGGCCGCGGCCGTCCGCGAGGAGACGCGGGGTGAGCGCCGTGCGCCGGCGAAGGCCGCCCGGACGGCGAAGGAGCCGTCGCCGCCGAAGGGCAAGTCCGCTCCCGGGTCCACTCCGAAGAAGAGGAAGAAGACCGCGTGAGCCAGACCGCGGAGGTCGAAATCGAGGGCTGCAGGCTCAAGCTCTCGAACCTCGACAAGGTGCTCTACCCGAAGGCCGGGTTCACCAAGGCCCAGGTGATCGACTACTACGTCCGCATCGCGCCGGTGCTGTTGCCCCACGTCCGGGATCGGCCCATGACGCTGAAGCGGTACCCCAACGGCGTCGAGGGCATGCACTTCTACGAGAAGCGCTGCCCGCCGCACCGGCCCGACTGGGTGAAGACCGCGCCGGTGTGGAGCCACGGGCGGGGCGCGAACATCGACTTCTGCCTGTTCAACGATCTGCCGACCCTGGTGTGGGCCGCGAACCTGGCCGACCTGGAGCTGCACCCGTACCTGCACACGAAGGACGAGCTCGAGCGTCCGACCGTGATCGCCTTCGACCTCGATCCCGGGCCTCCTGCCGACATCGTCGCGTGCTGCAGGGTGGGGCAGGAGATCCGCGGGCTGTTCGAGGGCATGGGCCTGGCGAGCTTCGCGAAGACGTCGGGCTCCAAGGGACTCCAGATCTACGTGCCCTTGAACTCGGCGGTGACCTACGACGACACCAAGGCATTCGCCCGCGCCGTCGCCGAGCTCCTCGAGAAGCGCGCGCCGGATCGGGTCGTCTCGAAGATGCTCAAGGCGCTGCGGACCGGGAAGGTGCTGGTCGACTGGAGCCAGAACGACGAGCACAAGACCACCGTCGGCGTGTACTCCCTGCGCGCGAAGGACCGGCCCACCGTCTCCACGCCCGTGCTGTGGTCCGAGGTCGAGCGCTGCCTGAAGAAGCGCGACCCGTCGGTGCTCACCTTCGAATGGGACGAGGTGCTCCGACGGGTCGACGAGTTCGGCGATCTTTTCGAGCCCGTCCTCACGCTCCAGCAGGAGCTCCCGAGGGCGGGGGTCCGCGCGCTCCAGCACGCGCACCGCTGAGCTCAGCTCTTGATCGCGGTGAGCGGGCCCTGGACCCACTCGGCGGTGCCGAATGTGGTGGTCGGCACGTCCATGGCCTGCGCGAGGGTGACCAACAGGTCGTTCGTCGCGCGCCCGTTGAAGTTCACGTTGACGCCCGTGCGGAAGGCGCCGCCGCAGCTGCCCGCGATGACGAAGGGCATGTCCGTCCGCTGGTGGCTGCCACCGTCGGTCTGCTCGTGCGCCCAGACGAGCGCGCTGTTGTCGAGCAGCGTCTTTCCGGGGCCGTCGGGGATCGCGTCGAGCTTCTTCGCCAGATAGGCGAACTGGGTCGCGAACCACGTCTCGATCGACACCAGCCAGCGGGTGCGGTCGGCGCCCGACGCCGAGACACCCTCGGAGTTGTGGCCGATGCCGTGATGGCTCTTGCCGCCCACTTCGGAGGACGCCCAGCTGTGCCGCACGCCGCTGGCGCCGTGGTGGAACTGCAGCGTGATGACCCGGGTGACGTCGCAGGCGAACGCTGCGGCGGTGATGTCCATCATCAGCTGCGTGAGCTTCGGGTAGTTCGCCTCGGTCCGGACGTCCACCGACGCGCCCATCGCGGGTTTGGTGCAGGAGTTCACCGGCCCCGGGTCGGGCTGCATGTCCGGATCGAAGGTCAGCTCGCGCTCGAGCTCCCGGATCGACTCCAGGTGGGCTTCGAACGCAATCCGGTCCTCCGAGCCAAGCCTGCAACGCAGGTCACTGAGCTCACCGCGGACGGCATCGAAGATGCTCTTGCGCCGCGCGTGGAGCGCGACGAGTGCGGGATCGGGGCCGCTCGGCGGCGGGTTCGTGCCGGTGACCACGTTCGCGAACATCTGGCTGAACGCGTTGTACGGGTTCAGATCCGGCGTGACCGGCTGCTGGGGTCCACGCGCCAGAAGGTTGTACCCGCTGGTGTAGGCCCCGACGCCCAGTTCCTTCGAGCGCAAGCGCGTCGCCCCGCCCACCGCGTTGGCGACGTGCTGGTCGATGCTGATGCCTTCCATTCTCGCGAGGTTGTAGCCGGAGCCCGCTCCGGCAGCTCTCCCCGTCAAGAGGGCAGGGAAGTCCGGCACGTGCCCGGGGAACCCGTCCTGCCCGCCCTTGATGGCGCCCCTGGAGTCGAGCCCTCGGAGCACGTTCACCTTGGGCTGCAGGGCCTGGAGCGGCTTGAGGATGGTCGGGTACGTGGTGCTCGAGCCCGGCCACAGCTCGTTCATCACCGTCCCGTTCGCGGTGGCGAAGATGAACAGCCGCTTCTTCGGTGTCGCGCTCTGTCCATGCGCGTTGAAGGACCGGATGAACGGCAGGGTGATCGCCGCCGCCTGTCCGGCACGAAGGAGAAAACGCCGACGACTCAGTCGCGTGGTCATTCGCAGGCCTCCTGCTGGGCGAGCGGCGCCCGGTATCGGAAAGCATCGGATGTCGGGATGGCGAGGAGCAGCGCCTTCAGGTCTCCGCCGGCAGCGAAGAACGCGTCCGCGAGGCTCTCGACGGAGCAGGCATCCTTCGAGCCGACGGCGCGCTGGGTGGCCCAGGCCAGCCACTGCTCCGCCGTGCACGCGTGAACCAGCCGGCTCTGGGCCAGCTTCGCGCCCATGGCGACCGCACCCTCGAACTTGCCCGAGACCTCGCCGGCGTTCGTCAGCTCTCCGGACGCATCGACGGGGAGCCCGTTGTCCAGGGTGCGGAACGCACCGACGGCGTCGTAGTTCTCGAAGCCGAAGCCGATGGGATCCATCATCACGTGGCATCCACCGCAGGCCGGGTTCTCCGAGTGTTCGGCGAAGCGCTCGCGCGTCGTGAGCCCGGGCTCGGGTGCCTTGATCGTCTCCACACCGGGGGGAGGTGCGGCCAGCTCCTGGCAGAGCAGCCGCTCACGCACGAACTTCCCGCGGAGCACCGGCGAGGTCTGATCAGCGTGCGCGTTCATCGAGAGGAAGCTCGCCTGCGTCAGCAGGCCGGAGCGCTGACCTGCGGGAAACTGCACGCGGGTAGGCGTGGTCGAGGTGACGTCCGGGGCTCCGTAGACCTTCGCCAGGGTCGCATCCACGAAGGAGTAGTCGGCGGTGAGGAGCGTGGAGAGCTTCCCGTCTCCCTCCCAGTAGACGAAGTCGATGAACGCCTCCGTTTCGGCCTTCATGCTCGTCTTGAGCTGGGGCGTGTAGTCGGGGAACAGGGTCGCGTCCTTCTGGAGGTTGGCGAGCCGATCGAGCTCCAGCACCTGGCGATGGAAATCGACCACCACCGCGCGGGCGCGTGGATCTGCGAGGAGTCGCGTCGCCTGGGCGTGGATCCCCTCGGCGGTGTTGAGGGCACCAGATGCCGCGGCGGCGCGAAGCTCATCGTCCGGCACGGTCTGCCAATAGAAGTAGGAGAGCCGGGCTGCGATCTCGTAGCCCGTCAACGGGACCAACTCCCCCTCGGCCCGTGTGGGGTCGCCGACCTCGATGTGGTGGAGGAACCTGGGCGACTGGAGGAACGCGGCAACGACCCAGCGCAGCGCCGCGGTGTGGTCGTCGCTTCCGGTTCGCGCCGCCGTGTAGATGGAGAGGAACACGTCGTGCTCCGTCTGCGTGAGTGGCCGGCGGAAGGCGCGGCTGCCGAACTCGTCGACGAACTTCACCGTACAGGCCGCTTCGCTCGAGGCCGGGTCGCACGGCACGAGCTGCTTCAGCCGCGATGCAACGCGCTGCGAGAGCGCTTCGGCGCTGGCGAGGTACTGACCCGCGGCGAGCGCGCTCACCGGCGTTCCGCCGTTGTTCACGAACAGCGAGAAGGTCCCGTCCACCGGCAGCTCGGGCTCCGGAATCTGCGGGTCCTGGAGCAGGTCGCGGACGGTATTGAGGTACTCCCTGCGCGTGAGCCGCCGGACCGCGGAGCTGCCGGACGTGCGTGTGGTGCAGTCCAGCTTCGACTCGCCGGTTCCGGTACCGCCCACCCCGAAGGGATCAGTGGGATCCGGGGTTGGACTGGCGGACGTGACCGACTGCTCACTCGCGCCGAAGCAGCCGGAGAGGACCGCTGCCATCAGCAGAAAGATTCGAGAGGCTGTGACGGCAGCGAGGACTCGGAATCGCGCGTGCACGGAGTTCATGAGCGAGCTCCCTTCAGCACGCCGGATGCCAACGAAAATCCGGGGTCTACTTGAGTGATTCCAGGGGTTTCGGAGAGCCATCCTGTTCTCATTGCAGGACAGTGGAGCACGCCTGTCGCATGCTCACGGGTCGCAACGGCCAGTTCTCGTCTGCGGCGCGGCGCTGTCGAGGTATGACTTCGTCCCATGGCGATTCCGAGTCTCAGCGACGAGCAGATTCGCACCTGGACGCGTGAGCAGAAAGACCGCTGGTGGCTGGAGAACGTCTACCGCGGCGATATGCGCCAGCTCACGTTCCGTTCGGCCGTCACCGGATTTCTGCTCGGCGGGATCCTCACCGCGACGAACCTCTACGTCGGTGCGAAGACGGGCTGGACGCTCGGAGTGGGCCTGACGTCCGTCATCCTGGCGTTCTCGATGTTCAAGATCCTCACCCGTTTCGGCGTGAAGGACATGACCATCCTCGAGAACAACGCGATGCAGTCGATCGCGACGGCAGCGGGCTACATGACCAGCCCGTTGGTGGCGGGCATCGCCGCGTACATGTGGATCGAGAACAAGCCGATCCCCTGGCCGCAGCTGATGGCCTTCCTGATCGTGCTGTCTGTGCTGGGCGTGCTGGTCGCCTTCCCGATGAAGCGGCGCTTCATCAATGACGAGCAACAGCCCTTCCCTGAAGGGCGCGCGTCCGGCGTGGTGCTCGACACCCTGTACTCCTCGTCGGCGGCGGTGGGGCTCTTCAAGGCGAAGACCCTGGCCATCTCGGCGGGAATCGCCGGGTTCATCACGTTCCTCTCCGGCGAATCCTTCATGCGGTGGATCCAGGAGCGCCTGCTGGGACTGAAGAGCGTCTGGCACCTGCCCCACAACCTGGACGCCTGGTACTACGCGCTCGTCGAGAAGGGCCTGGCGCCCGTCCCCCGGCTGGCGAACGTGGACATCCGGCAGCTGGGCCTCAGCCCCGGGCTGGATCTGGCGATGGTCGGCGCCGGCGGTCTGATGGGGATGCGCACCGCGGGCAGCATGATGGTCGGGATGCTGCTGAACTTCGTCGTCATCGTCCCGGCGATGATCTCCGCGGGGGAGATCGTGCCGCGGTCGGGCTCCCTGGCAGATGGCACCGCCGTCTTCGGGCGGGCCTACATCCTCAACACGTGGGCCCTGTGGTGGGGCATCGCCATGATGGTGGTGGCCTCGCTCGTGTCCCTGTTCTCCAAACCGAAGGTCTTCGTCGAGGCGTTCCGGACGCTGAGTGGAAAGAAGAAGACCCCGCAGGAGGACGTGCTCCGCGACATCGAGCTGCCGCTGTGGATTTCGTGGGTGGGGATTCCCATCATCGGCGCGGTCGGGATCTGGATGGCCCACGCGTGGTTCGGCGTCAGCTACCTCTTCGGGCTGATGGCGATACCGCTGATCATCTTCCTCTCGCTCATCGCCGCGAGCAGCACCGCGCTCACCGGCATCACGCCCACCGGGTCGCTCTCGAAGATTCCGCAGTTCCTGTTCGGCGCGCTGGATCCGAAGCATCCGCCCACCAACCTGATGACCGGCGTGATGTGCGTCGAGGTCGCGGGCAACGCCTCGAACCTGCTCATGGACATCAAGCCCGGCTACATGCTGGGCGGGAAGCCGCGCCAGCAGGCCGTGGGTCACATCATCGGGATCATCGCTGGGGCGCTCGCCGCGACGCCACTCTTCTACGTCCTGTTCCTCTCCAACTACCAGCCTGGCGACGACATGCAGGCCGCCATGTCGCCCGAGGGGGGCCAGTTCACCTTCCCCTCGGCCATCCAGTGGAAGGGCGTGTCCGACCTGGTGACCTCGATCTTCGGCGGCGGCACCGGCACCCTGCTGACGAGCTCGATCATCACCTCGATGATCGTCGCGGCGGTGGTCGGGGCGATCATGGAGCTCGCCCGCATCTTCACCCGGGGGCGGTTCCCGCTGAGCCCGCTGGCGATCGGCCTCGGCGTGGTCGTCCCGCCCGAGTCGACCCTGGCCATGTTCGCCGGCGCGCTGTTCTTCTGGTTCATGCAGCGCCGGTACGGCCCCACGCCGGAGTCGCGCGGACACAGGCTGTGGCTGGACACCCAGGAGCCGATCTGCGCGGGCCTGATCGCGGGCGCCGCGCTGGTCGGAATCGGCGACATCCTGATGAAGGTCTTCGTGATCGGCTGAGACGTGATCGCGCTGCTCAGGGCCTCCCGTACGCCCGCGCCCGGAGGCCCGTCTGCACGGGCGTCCGGATGAAGTCCTCTCCCGAGCTGCCGGTCCAGAAGGGCTCGCCCAGTCCGACCGCATCATCGAGCTCCTGCTCCGATGGTGCGCTCGCGGTCCACGCCAGCAGCAGCCACCCGTCGGGTTCGAGCACCGCCCGGCACCCGTCGGTGAGCTTCTGTAGATCCCGGACAGGGTCCGTGCGCCGCCCGCGGCCGCCGCCGGTCGTCACCGGTGGCGGATGGAGCACGATCCCATCGAAGCGGCCGCCTTGAGCCTTCACCTGCTTCAGCGCCGCGAACACATCGCTCTTCCAGAAGGTCCGGCCGTCGCTCCGGAGCCCATTCTGCTCGTAGTTGGTCCTTCCGCGCGCGAGCGCCGATGGGACCGCATCGATGTTGGTGGTCGAGCGCGCACCGCCTGCCGCAGCCGCGACGCCGAACCCGCACGTGTAGGCGAACAGATTGAGCACCCGCCGGCCCTCTGCGTGGGCACGCACCCAGCTACGAAGGGGTCGCGCCTCGAGGAAGAGGCCGGTGTGGAGGTCGGGCAGGAGCCGCACCTCGAACGCGAGCCCGTTCTCGGAGACCACCCGCCGGCCGTCATCTCCTACAGGACCACCGACGCAGGCGTGGCCAAACCGCCAGAAGAGCTCTCGGGGGTGGCCGAGCGCTTCCCGGATCGGCTCGAGCAGTGGCGAGTGCTCAGGTCCACCCGTGATGCGAACGGCCGCCCCGTACTGCTCGATCACCAGTCGCGGGATTCCATCGCCGACCCGGTCGAACAGCCGAAGTGCCTCAATCCCGCTCTCCAACAGGGGCTTGCGGCGCTCGATGGCGACGCGGACCTGCTCCTTCGCATGCTCAGCGCTCATCTTCTGTTCCATGTCTGAATCGGTGGGCCTTTCGCCATGGTCGTCGGGAGGACGGCTGTTATTGTGCCCTACCGATGAGCACCGCCGCCGCTGATCGTCAGCCGAG
>JBAWAM010000097.1:0-2629 GCA_049589315.1 Myxococcaceae bacterium | reverse complement strand
GTCGGCGAAGCTGGACCCGAACTTCGGCGAGCCGCACTTCGCGCTGGGTCAGCTCTACGAGCACCAGAAGATGTTCGCCGAGGCGAAGAAGGAGTACGAGCTCGCGGCCTCGCTGCCGAAGGACCACCCCGACGCGGCGAAGGCCGCGAAGCGGATGGAGCAGCAGCTCGGCGGCGCGGCGGCCGCGCCGAGCCCCTGAGTCGTCGACGGCCAGTCATTCGAAGCCGATCAACTCCAGTCCCTGGAGCGCGGCACCTGCCAGATTGCGCTCGGCAGTCCCCCCTTCCCCAGTGATGCGCCAGGGGCAACGCTAACCCGGCAGTTCACAATGGCGGAGGGGAAGTGCGCCTGCGCGGCGCGCGCTACGTCCAGGCACGATTCTGACCTTGAGATCTGGAGTCCGCCGCAACGCGGGATCGGAGCTCGACGCCTACGAACGGCGCCTCGTCACGTCCGTGCAAAGGATGATCGCATGCCGGAGTAGGGCGCGATCACTGGCTCGGCGCCTCCGACTCCATGGGCAGGGTGATCACGAGCCCGGACCCGTGGGGCGGTCACGCGCAGCTCGCTCCGTCGGTGATTTTCCTCGGCCGTATACGCCATCGGCTCCGACCCGGTAACGACGCACTCTCGGACAAATGCCCGTCCGTCCGTCCGTCCGTCCGTCTAGCGGACTCGCAACCGCGATGGCTTGCGGGCGGGAGGTTCATGGGCACGTTCGAGCCATGGACATGGGTCGTCGAAGGTGGGTCCTCGGCGCGCTCGCGTCGCTGGCGGCCGTCCTCTCGGGCGGGCCGGCGAATGCCTACGAAGTCACCCGCGTGATCAGCCAGCCCGAAGAACACGATGCGTCCGGAAAGATCACCGTCGAGGCCTCGGTGATCCACGTCGTCGCCTGCAACGGGCCCGCAGAGAACGGCGGCGAGTTCTTCATCTACCAGTACTCGAACCGGCCGGGATATCGGGCGATCCGTCCCCCCGAGTGGAGTAGTCCGCTCGGGGGGCGCGATGTCGACACCTACGACGAGGCAGTCGGGATTGCCTGTGGGACGGCCTCCGCCGGCGCCCCTGCGTCTCCGAGTCCGACGACTCCCCCGGCCCCGCCGCTGGGCCCGACTCCAGGCCCTTCAGCTCCCGCCGACGCAGTGTCGATGCCCAGCTTTCTCAGCGTGACGCACACGGCGAAATCCACCATGCCGCTGGCCCTCAATCTGACCCGGAGAGAGGGAAATCGCGGCACGTATGAGGGCAATGACTACGATGGCGACCGGGTCATCGGCACCGCCGACGTGTTCCCGGACGGGACGATCCAGATGCGGATCGAGATTCCTGCCAAGGGCTACGTCGGCACCTACTCGGGGACACGTTCCGGGAACAGGCTGGAGGGTCGGTATGAACCTTCACCCGGCTTCGGCTCGCCAGATGTGTTCCGCGCCGATCTGGGCGAACCTGCAGCGTAATCACCGTCCCGCCTGTCTCGAATCACTGCTGACGCAACGCTGTCAGGAGGGCCCCGGTACACCTGCATTCACTCGCAATGAGGGTTCAGTTACTTCGAGTTGCACACCCCCGACTTCGACAAGGCCCAGGGCTTCTACGGCAAGCTCTTCGGCTGGAAAGCTCGGTGGGCGCTGCAGCCGAAGACCGACATCCGCGGACAGGGGGCGTTCGCGGTGCTCGCGGGTCCGGCGGGCTGTTCCAGCTCGTTCAACACCTGCGGCGCAGCCGGCTCGTCACCGCGCGGCAACTGTCCGAGGCGCTCGGCGTGTCCGAGGGCACCGGTGCGGGGACACCGGCCCCGGCCTTGCTCGAGTGAGCGGCGCCTTTCCAGGAGTCCGCGGAATCTCCCCTGTTCAGGTGGAGGTAGGCTCGGTGCGACTGCCGGCGGTCAGTGTATGGTTGCTGCTTCGTGTGTGGCCGCCATGCTCTGACGGACGGAAACGTGCTCCGCCTCAGAGGTCGCCACGACAGTGCCTGCCGTGAACTCGGGTCGGTTCGGTAGCACGTCCGTGAGGTTCGCCTTCACCCACTCGGCTGCCTTCCGGTTAGATTCCTCGGCGGCGGCCTGGCTTTCGAAGACGCTAGTCGAGACCATCACGCCTCCTCCGGCGTCGATCCAGTAGTACGCGATCAAGCCATTGATACCTCGGATGAGCGGGACAAAACCGTCGCGAACTCGCTCCGCGGCCTTCGCAGGATCGACCACGCCTGCGTAGCGGCGAACGGTTGCATACATGCGCGACTCCTTCCGCTCGTGAAGATGGTGATTGAAGGCATCGCGGCACACGCGCCACCCGGGAGTGCGCCGCCGACCCTGGGAGCGGATTCCCGAGCGCAGCTCGGCCGGAAAGGCAATAGCGCGTTTGCCCGGTCCCACTCGCCACGAGGTCGAAGCGGGGAGGCCTGAGTGCCGCAGCGGCTTCGGTGCTCTCGGCAGAACGTCGCAGGACGCTCGCATTGAAGCCGTGGCGAGTCTAGGGTCTGCCGTCGTCATGGTCGCCTTGGACTCCGCTCGTTTCCCCCGACTCGCAGCCTATGTGCGCTCGCTTCCCCAGGGGCTCGCCTCGCACCCGGACTCCAAGGCCAGGGGGGCGTTGGTTCGCTCGGTGGTCGAGTGCGATCCGCTCGC
>JBAWAM010000096.1:0-5566 GCA_049589315.1 Myxococcaceae bacterium | reverse complement strand
GTGCAGGCGCAGAGGCCGGCTGCGCAGGCGACGGCGCCGGCTGGGCGCGGGCGGCATCGAGCTGCGCCTTCAGCTCGGTGATCGTCTGCTTCGAGCGCTCCACCCACTTCTGCTCGGAGGGCCGCTTCTCGCGCTGAACGTACTCCTCGTACGCGGCGATCGCCTTCTGCTGATCGTTGAGGTGCCGGTAGCTCTCCCCCAACCCGTAGAAGCCATCCGCGTCGTCCGGCTTGAGCTGGGTGTACGTCTCATAGGCCTGGGCCGCAGTGCCGAAATCGCCGGCCTTCCGCGCGGCGTAGCCGAGGTTGAAGTACGCGAGCGCGAACTTCGGATCGGCCTGGATGGCTCCGCGGAACTGGTTGATCGCGTCCGTGCGCTTGCCCTGCTTGAAGTACACGCTCCCCAGCCCGTTGATCGCCTCGGCGTAACCGGGCGAGGCCTGGATGGCTTCCTTGTACGCGGCCTCCGCCTCGGCGAGCTGGTCGGACGCGAGGGCCTTCTCCCCGCGATCGAACGAAGCCTTCGCCTGCGGAGTGGGCGCGGCGAATGCCACGGACGCAAGCGTCAACGACAGGAAGATGGAGCGAAGCGTCATCGGCAGCTCCTCGCGTCAGTCTGCGCGGAAGGGGTTCTGCATCAGGATGGTCTCGCCGCGGTCTGCGCCGACGGAGACACAGACGACGGGCACACCGGAGACCTCCTCCACCCGACGCACGTACCGCCGCGCGTTGGCAGGAAGCTCGTCGAACGTCCGCACACCGGCGAGGGGCTCGTCCCAGCCAGGCAGGGTCTCGTAGACCGGCTTCACCCGAGCCAGTTCCTCGTAGTCGGAGGGGAGCTCCGTGATGCGCTTGCCGTCCAGCTCATAGCTCGTGCAGATGCTGAGCTGCTTGATGCCGGAGAGGACGTCCAGCTTGGTCAACGAGAGCCCCCACATTCCGTTCACGCGTACCGCGTAGCGGAGCACCACGCCGTCCAGCCAGCCGCAGCGCCGCGGGCGTCCGGTGGTGGCGCCGAACTCGTCCCCGACCTTGCGGAGCTGCTCCCCGAGCTCGTCGTTCAGCTCGGTCGGGAACGGGCCACCGCCGACGCGCGTGGTGTACGCCTTGCTGATCCCCATCACCTTGTCGATGCAGGTGGGGCCGATGCCCGATCCGACGGCGGCATTGCCCGCGATGGTGTTGGAGCTGGTCACGAACGGATAGGTGCCGTGGTCGACGTCGAGCAACGTTCCCTGGGCGCCCTCGAACAGGATGCGCGCGCCGCGGGCAATCTGTGCCGCGAGGTACAGAGAGACGTCGGTGACGTACGGGCGGAGGCGCTCGCCGAGCGCGGCGAACTCGGTGACGATCTGCTGGATCTCCAGTTGCGGCGCCGGCACATTGGCCTTCATCGCCAGCTCGCGCATGTCGTCCAGCACGGCCGGAAGCCGCTCGGAGACGCGCCGGTTCAGGCGCTCCACGTCGAGAAGATCGCGCACGCGGATGCCCACCCGCGCCGCCTTGTCCTCGTAGGCCGGGCCGATGCCCCGCCCGGTCGTTCCGATCGCCGAGCTCCCGCGGAGCTTCTCGCGAAGGGAGTCGAGGAGCTTGTGCCACGGGAAGATCACGTGGGCGCTCTCCGAGATGAGCAACTGCGCGTCGTCCTTGAGCAAGCCCTTGGCCTTGAGGGCGTCGATTTCGGTGACCAGTACGGCGGGATCGACGACCGTGCCGTTGCCGATCACGCAGATCTTCCCGGGGTGGAGAATCCCCGACGGGATGAGGTGCAAGACGGTCTTCTGACCGCCCACCACGAGCGTGTGACCCGCGTTGTTGCCTCCCTGGAACCGGACCACCACCTGGGCGTGCTGCGTGAGGAGGTCGACGACCTTCCCCTTCCCCTCATCACCCCACTGAGCTCCGACGACGACGACGTTCGGCATAGGCGGCTGCTTATCACGCGGCGGTGGGGTGGGCACCCCGGATTCACATCCCGTGGCAACGGTATTGATATCCACAACGGATCGCCTGACAGCGATCACGCGAGTGGCCCGGCCAGTCGAACTTCCGCGAAGCCTCCAGCAGCTCGCCCGCTCGTTCCACGAGCCGCAGCGCGAATGCGTCTGGATCGACCTCCGAGGCGCGCTCGCGGAGGTCCGGCTCGCGCTTGCCTTCTCGGACGAAGGCGATCCCTGTCCGGACGGGGACCCCCTCCCGCACGTACTGCCGGGCGGCGAGCGCGTAGCAGTCGAGCTGGAAGGCGTACGGCTCGAGCCCGGCCGGATGCCGTTTGCTGAACTTGTAGTCGAGCACGAGCGCTGACCCGTCGTCGGCCTCGAACAGCAGGTCGATCTTCCCCTTCAGGTGAACGGCGAGCCCACCGGGACCATCGAGTCGGAGCAGGAAGGGGAGCTCTCGGTGCACCCGCGCCTCACCCGCCCGGGCAAGGCCGGCCGCGAAGCGGGTCCCGAGGAAGTCACATACCTGCGCCAGCATCTGCTCGTTGTCCTTCGGATTCTCACCTTCGGCCCAGAGCAGCTCCTCCAGGTGCTTGCGAAGCGCAGCTCCACCATTCGCCACCGTCGGCAGGTCCATCCGCTCGAGCAGCAAGTGCGCCAATGTGCCCCGCTGTCGGGGATCTCCGGGGGCGCGCGCCTCCACGAGCTCTCCGTCCGGCCCTTCCTGGAGCTCGAACACCATCGGGTGCTCGGAGAGGCCCACCTCGTGCGCGTACATGTAGCGGCGCGGGCAGAGGAAGTAGTCCTGGAGCTGGGTCACCGGGAACACCACCACCTGCGGCTTCACCGCCGGCAGGGTCCGGGCGCGGGCAACCGCCGCCTCCGCGCGGGCGCGCACCCTCTCCTCCGGCTCGCGCGACACGTGTGGAACGGGCGGCGGAGCCGGAATCTCCTCGACGAACACGTCCCGGACCCGCGCCTTCAATGAGGGGCTGTCCTCCACGAGCACGTCGAGCGTGCGCCGCCACGAGCCCTGCGGCGGCTTCTGCACCTGGCCCGACAGGATCAGCACGTCCCGCGCCCGCGTCAGCGCAACATAGAAGGTCCGGGTCGATTCGGCCTCTTCGCGGCGCGCCAGCTCACCGCAGACCCGCATGAACCGCTCTGTCGGCGTCGGCTCCAACTCGTCGGGAAGCCATGGCTTGATGGCCACTCCAAGCCGCCGATCGAACACGATCCGTCCGGGTCGGAACGTCCGACGTGACGCCATGTCCGGCACCACCACCACCGGCCACTCCAGGCCCTTGGCGCGGTGGATGGTGAGCAGCTGCACCGCGCGCGGATCGCCCGCGTCGAGGACGTCCGCCTGGGCCTCGGTAGGCTCCGCTTCGGCGAGCGCGATCAACTCCCGTGCGAAGCGCGCGCAGTCGCCTACGCCCGACGCGTCCCAGCGCGCTGCCAGCTCCAGCAGCTTGTCCAGGTTCGCCAGGGCCTGCTCTCCGAAGGGCGTGCCGGCCATCGCCACCCGGTATCCGGTTTCCTCGAGCGCCACCCTCAGCAGGACGCGGATGCCGAGTCGATCCCGTTCCCGCCGCATCCGGGGGAGCAGCGTGAGGAAACGCTCCACCCGTCGACGCTCGTCTTCGGGCAATCCGTCGAGCCGACCGGGGCGACCGAGGTCCCCGAGGCGGAGCCGCTGTCCTCCTGCCCAGGCGAGATCGAACAGGGACGCATCGGAGAGCCCCACCAGCGGAGATCGCAACACTGCCGCCAGCGAGATCGCGTCACCCGGGTCTGCCACCAGCGCGAGCAGCGACGCGAGATCGAGCACCTCCTGTGCGCCGTAGAACCCGCGCCCGCGCACCACCCGATGGGGCACGCCGTGCCGGATCAGCGCTTGCCGGTACGACTCGAGGTGGGTGAAGCGGCGGAACAGGATAGCCACGTCGCCGCCGCGAACCCGTCGGGGCTGGTCGTCCTCGCCGACCACCCACTCCGGGCCATTGGGCGCGAGCAGCGCCTTGAGCCGCCGTGCAACGGCGTCCGCATCCTGGAGCCGGCACTCCTCCGCGCTCTCGAGTGGCGAATACACCAGGCGCTCGACCACCGGCGGCTCGACCCGCTGTGTCCGGACCGGATGCAGGTCGTCTTCCGCCGGCGCGTAGGCCACCTCGAAATCGCGCGCGTCCGGCTTCTGCGCCATCGCGTGCGCGAACACCTCGTTGAAGAAGGCGAGCAGCTCGGGCGAGGAGCGGCGGTTGTGCTGCAGGAAGGCCCGGCGCCCGCCGTCGCGCTCGATCTGCTGGGCGAGGACCGCGAACACCGACACGTCCGCGCCCCGGAACTCGTAGATCGACTGCTTGCGGTCGCCCACCGCCGCGAGCAGACCGGGCTCGAACGGAACGTCCTCTACCGCGATCCCCCGCCCGCGGCGTGAATCGAGGGGCAAGCCCAGCTGCGGCTGAGGCCCGGGGTCGCCGGCCTCCTCCTGCCCGTCGTGCACCAGCCGCGGTGCGCCCTGGCGGAGCTCGGCCATCAGGGTCACCAGCTCGAGCTGGAGGCGGTTGGTGTCCTGGAACTCGTCGACCAGCAGCACCTGGACGCGATCCTGTACCTCGCGCCGTACCGACGGCACGTCGCGCAGCAGGTTTCGCGTCCGGATGAGCAGCTCCGAGAAGTCCAGCACGGCGCGCTTGTCCAGCTCCGCCCGATGACGCGAGGACAGCTCGACGAGCAGCTCCCGGAACGCGCGCTCCTGCTTCGACACGGCGCATGCTGCGAAGTGGCCGTGGAGTCCGACGACCTCCTTGTCCTTTCCCACGGCGAGGAACTTCACCCGCTTGATCTCCTCCTTCTGCCTGCCGAGGTTGGGCGAGCTCGCGATCGCGGCTTTCAGCGCCGGCCACCGCCCGTGTTCGAGGAAGTTCTCGAACGTCATCCCTTCGACGGCACGGGCGCAGCGCCCGAGCACGTCACCGAAGGCCCGCTTCCCGCGCTCGTCGGCCGCCAGCGCGGTGAGGATCTGCGCGTTGAGCTCCGCCACTGCGCGCTGGAAGTCGTACCGCGCCTCGCGCTCGTCGCTGATGGGAAGCCGCGTGGAAGAGAGCCCCTCCTCCCGGACCCGGGTGAACACCGCGCAGAGCGCTTCGACCAGCCCTTCGGCCCGCCCCTGCCCGGTGAACCGCATGTCCCGGCACAGGTCGGCGACGTCTGCGTCTCCCCGCTCCAGCGCCTCCAGCACCACGCGCTCCGAGGTGTCGTGCAGGAGCCGGTTGGCCTCCCCGTCCTCCAGCAGCTCGAAGGCGGGATCCACGCCGAAGCCTGCCGGCGCGCGCCGGAGGAGCTGGACGCAGAGCGAGTGGAACGTCCCGATCGTCGCCGCGCCGAGGTCGTCCCGGACGCGCCGCCAGAAGTCCGGCGCCGGAAACGGGCGACCGTTGCGCTCGAATGATCCCCGGAGCTCCTTCTCGTCGTCGGGGCCAGCGCCGCCGCGCGCGAGGCGGTCGACGCGGGCCCGGAGCCGCGCCCGCATCTCGCCCGCGGCCTTGTCGGTGAACGTCAACAGGAACAGCTCCGCGGGCCGAATGGTCCGCCCATCGCGCCTTGCGCCGCCGAGCAGGTGCAGGC
>JBAWAM010000095.1:0-7727 GCA_049589315.1 Myxococcaceae bacterium | reverse complement strand
TATCGGGCGCGCGGGCTGGCCGAGCTGGCCGATGACGTGGCCGGGATGATCAAGCACATCCAGCGCTTCGAGCAGTCACTGGCGACGCCGGCAGAGTCGCGCTTCCTGGTGATCAGTCGCGGCGAGGAGCTCGCCTCGGCGCGCACCGAACGACTCGTCGAAGCCCTCCAGGAGCGGAAGCTCGCGGTGGAGCGCGTGCTGGTGAACCGCGTGTTGCCCAAATCCACCTGCGAGCGCTGCGAAGAGCGCAGGAAGAACGAGCTCGCAGAGGCCAAGGCGATGGAGAAGAAGATCGGCCTTCCCATCACCGTGGCGCCAGCGCTCGGCCGTCATCCCGCCGGCCTGCGCGAGCTGAAGGCATTCCGAACCGCCTGGTACGCGCTGTCTGCGCCGGCCTCGAAGATCAAGGCAGCGTAGCCACCGCGCCGCGTCATGGCTGGGACGTTGAACTCCCTCTGAGCGGATGCTAGTGACGCACCGCCCATGGCCAACGGCACAAGCTACGCGCTCGACTTCGAGCGACCCCTGATCGAGCTCGAGAAGAAGATCGACGAGCTCAAGACCCTCTCTTCCACCGGGACCACGGATCTCAGTTCCGAGATCTCGCGCCTGGAGAAGAAGGCGAAGAAGCTGCAGACGGAGATCTTCAGCGATCTGACTCGCTGGCAGGTCGTCCAGCTCTCGCGGCACAACGCGCGCCCGTACTTCCTCGACTACGTCCAGCACGTGTTCACGGACTTCGTGGAGCTCGCGGGAGACCGACACTTCGCCGAGGATCCCTCCATCGTCGGAGGCTTCGCCCGCCTGGACGGCGAGCCCGTGCTGGTGATGGGTCACCAGAAGGGGCGGAACACCAAGGAGAACATGCTCCGGAACTTCGGCATGCCGAGGCCGGAGGGCTACCGCAAAGCGCGGCGGCTGATGGAGCTGGCAGAGCGCTTCCGTCGGCCCATCCTGACGTTCGTGGACACCCCGGGCGCCTATCCCGGTCTCGGTGCGGAGGAGCGCGGCCAGGCCGAGGCGATCGCGGTGAACCTCGAGGTGATGAGCCGGCTGACGGTCCCCATCGTGTCGACGGTGGTGGGCGAGGGCGGCTCCGGCGGAGCGCTGGCGATTGGCGTGGGGAACCGGGTGCTGATGCTGGAGAACAGCATCTATTCGGTGATTTCGCCCGAAGGTTGCGCTTCGATCCTGTATCGGGACGCGACCAAGGCGGACCGGGCGGCCGACGCGCTGAAGCTCACCGCGCGCGATCTGCTGTCGATGAAGGTGATCGACGAGGTGATCCCCGAGCCGGCCGGCGGCGCCCACCGCGATCACGTGAAGGCGGCGGAGAACCTGGGCAAGGCGCTGCGCAAGCACCTGGGCCAGCTCCGGCCGCTCAAGCCGGAGGCCCTGGTCGAGGACCGGTACCGGAAGTTCCGCGCCCTCGGTGTGTTCTCAGGACGTTGACCCCCTTTCCTCCGTGAGCCCCATGCGACCGCTCGTCCCTCCGTTCATCGAGAGCCTGCAGCCGTACGTCCCCGGAAAGCCCATCGCGGAGACCGAGCGCGAATACGGGATCTCCGACGTGATCAAGCTCGCGTCGAACGAGAACCCCCTCGGCCCCTCGCCGAAGGCGGTCGAGGCGATGAAGCAGGCGCTGGCGGAGAGCCACATCTATCCCGACGCGGCCAGCTACTATCTGGTGCAGGCGCTGGCGAAGCACCTCGGCGTCGAGCCGAAGCAGGTGATGGTCGGCAGCGGCTCGAACGAGATCATCGAGCTGCTGATCCGGACCTTCGTGACCCCGGAGGATGAGGCGCTGCTCTGCAAGGGCTCCTTCCTCATGTACAAGGTGTCCCTCCAGGCGCACGGCCGGCCGTTCCGTGAAGTGCCGATGAAGCCGGGCTTCCGCTACGACCTGGAGGCGATGGCGAAGGCGATCACCTCGAAGACGCGGGTCATCTTTCTCGCCAATCCGGACAACCCCACCGGAACCGCCTTCGGCCGCGCCGAACTCGACGCGTTCCTGAAGGCCGTCCCGGAGGACTGCCTGGTCATCCACGACGAGGCCTACTTCGAGTTCTGCGATCTGCCCGACTACCCGAACGGAGTCGAACTGGCGCAGCGGTACCCGAACGTGGTGGCGCTGCGTACGTTCGCCAAGGCGTATGGAATCGCCGCCGCCCGGGTGGGCTATGGCGTGATGAACCCGGCCCTGGTCTCGTACATGAACCGGACGCGGATGCCGTTCCACCTCACCACGATCGCGCAGGCCGGGGCGATCGCCGCGCTGGAAGATGCCGAGCACGTGCGCCGCACGGTGGAGCTGACCCGCCGCGGGCTGCGCTACCTCGAGGCCGAGCTGCCGAAGCTGGGCGTGGAGGTCCCGCGGTCGCACACCAACTTCGTGTTCTGCGACTTCAAGAAGCCCGCTGCGCCCATCTACGAGGGGCTGCTGCGCATGGGGATCATCACCCGCCCCGTGCCGGGCTACGGTTTCCCGAATGCGCTGCGCATCACGGTGGGGCTCGACGAGCACAACGAGCGGTTGGTGACGGCGCTGAAGGAGATCCTCGCGTGACGAAGCGGCGCCCATTCATCGTGGCGATCGACGGGCCGGCCGGTGCGGGGAAGTCGACCGTCTCCAGATTGCTGGCGCGTCGGCTGGACTTCTCTCTGGTGGATACGGGCGCCATCTACCGCAGTGTGGCGCTGATGGCGTCGCGCGAGCAGATCGCGCTCGAGGACGACGCGGGCCTTCAGGATTTGCTCTCGCGCATCCAGGTCTCCTTCAAGGTGGTCGGCGAAGAGAACCACGTGTTCCTCGGGGCCGAGGACGTCTCGAAGTTGATCCGCACGCCGGAGATCTCGATGGGGGCGTCGAAGTTCTCCAGCCGCCCCGTGGTGCGCGCGGGGCTGCTGTCCGTTCAGCGCCGGCTCGCGTTGCAGGCGGAGACGGGCGCCATCCTCGAAGGTCGGGACATCGGGACGGTGGTGTTCCCCGACGCCGACGCCAAGTTCTTCCTGGAGGCCAGCCCGGAGGCCCGCGCCCGGCGCCGGTACGAGGAGCTCTTCCAGAAGGGCATGGAGAGCTCGCTCGAGGATGTCCTCAAGGATCAAACGCAGCGCGACACCCAGGATGCCTCGCGGGAGATCGCACCGCTGAAGCCCGCGGACGATGCGATGCGGATCGACTCGACCGTCCTGCCTCTGTCCGAGGTGGTGCAGCAGCTCGAGCGCGTGATCCGCGGCCGCATGGCGAGCAGCCCCGCTCCGTAGCGCGGGGACGCCATGACCGAACGCCCGCTGATCGATGACCAGACGTACGTGCTCGTGCTGACCGGCGCGGGCGTCTCCGCGGAGAGCGGTATCCCTACGTTCCGCGGCTCCGGCGGGCTCTGGGAGAACCACTCCTTCGAGCGGCTCGCCTCGCCGGAAGGTTTCGCGGAGGACCCGGACCTCGTCTGGCGCTTCTACTCGTGGCGGCGCAGCCTGGCGAAGGACTGCCGGCCGAATCCGGGGCACACCTCGCTCGCCGAGCTCGAGCAGCGCATCGGTGATCGCTTCCTGCTCGTGACCCAGAACGTCGACGGGCTGCACCGGGAGGCGGGCTCCGGGCGGCTGGCGGAGATCCACGGGAACCTCTTCACCACCCGGTGCTCCTCCTGTGATCGCCCGCCGTTCGAGGACCGTGGGATTCACGAGCACGGCGCGCCGCGCTGCGATCGTTGCGGCGGGCTGCTGCGGCCACACATCGTGTGGTTCGGGGAGATGCTGGACCCGGCGCACTTCGAACGCATCGAGGCCTTCCTCGCCCGCGCGCGCAAGGGCAGCCTGGTGTTCCTCGCGGCGGGGACCTCGGGCGTCGTGTATCCGGCGGCGGGTCTCGTCGACGTGGCACGGCGCTTCGGCGCGGACACCTGGCTGGTCAACGCGGACCCTCCGGAGAACGCGCACCGCTTCGAGCACTTCATCCAGGGGCGCAGCGGCGAGGTGCTCCCGACGTTGCTCGTCGTCGCGTAGGCCGGCGGGGCGCTACTCGAACACCGGGATGTCGTTCTCTTCGTCGGGTTGCGGCCTGGGACGGCTCGGTGCGGGGGCAGACGACTTCCGAACGGGTTCCTTCTTCGGGAGCGAGATGCTCACCTGGGTCCGAGCCCCCGTCATGCGGCTGAAGTCGAACTGTCGTTCGACGGCGTCATGCCCAGCGAGTCGGAAGGTGAGTCGATGGGTCTTGTCCCGAGCAACGCGGAGGTCGGTCGGCGTCGTGCCGATCTGGACGGCGCCGTCGTAGATCCCGGCGCCCGGAGGATCGGATTCGAAGTGGATCTCGATGTCGCTGGGTGGCGCCTCCACTGTCTCCTGGGGGGCTTGCGCCGTGACCGTCGGCGCCACCGCCGCGGTTCCTGCGGGTTCGGTGGAGGGGCGCATGAGGAACCACGCCCCTGTGGCGCCCAACAGCAGGATGGGGACGGCCACCCACGCGGCCTTCGAGGAAGAGGAAGGCTGCCTGATCTGCGGGTCGACGATGACGTTCGACGCCGCCGCTTGTTCGCGCCGCGCCGAAGACCTGGGCGCGCTGGCGACGGTGCCCGCCGGGGGACGACGTGCGCTCGTCCCGGAGCCGCTGCCTTCGCGGGAGGGCGACGCTGGAGTCACCTTCGTCGGCACGGCGGCGAGCTCTTCGGGCCGGAGCCCGGTGAGCGCCGCCCTCAAGTGCTCGATGAACTCCGCGGCGCTCTGGTAGCGGTCCTCCTTCTCGCGTGCGAGCGCCTTACGCAGGAACTCGTCCACGGCGATCGGCACCGGTGCACCCTCACGCCGGTTCCCAATGGACGGGACGGTCTGGAAGAGGGCGGACTGCAGTGCCTTTCGGACCGTGTTGGCGCCGAAGGGCGATCCGCCGGTCAGGCAGAAATAGAGGACGCCCCCGAGTGAATAGAGATCCGAGCGGTAATCCACCGGCTCCCCACCGGCCTGCTCCGGAGGCATGTACTGGGGCGTGCCCAGCACCTGTCCGGTGGAGGTGAGCTGCTGCTCGTCGTCCTGTTCGACCGCCTTCACCAGGCCGAAGTCGAGGACCTTGACGAAGTCCTGCTGCCCCAGCCGCTGCACCATGACGTTGTGCGGCTTGATGTCGCGGTGGACGACGCCCAGCTCATGGGCGTGGGCCAGTGCGCGCGCGGCCTGCTCGATGATGTCGACGGCGCGGCCCAGCGACAGGGGGCCTTCGCGCTTCACGAGCTGCTTGAGGCTCTCTCCCTCGACGAGCTCCATCACGAAGTAGCACGTGCCATCGCCGGTCTGACCGAAGTCGAAGATCGTGATGATGTTCGGATGCCGGAGGCGGCTGGCGACCTCGGCCTCGCGGCGGAAGCGCTCGAAGAACTGCGGCGCCGCGGCCAACGTGGGATGCAGCGTCTTCACCGCGACGGGGCGCTGCACGGACGTCTGGGTCGCACGGAACACCATCCCCATGCCACCCTGACCGAGGACCTCCTCGATCTGGTAGCGCCCATCGAGCACTTGTCCGATGAGTTTCAGCGACGCCCCCGGACACAATGGGTCCGGATTGTGGCTGCTGCCGCATTGGCTGCAGGGTTTTGCCATCAGCGCGCAGTATAGGGGATTTCGGGGCGGCACCCGGGAATACGGCCGGCAAGGAGAAGGTTCCCTTTTGCGCGCGCTGCATGGCAGCCCTTCGTGTACAACGTTGAGCTGTCGTACATGCGGGTATAGGGAGACTGCAGATTTTAGCAACGCTGCTCATCGTTCTCGCGCTCATTGCCCTGAACGGAATCTTCGCTGGAGCGGAGATAGCCATCGTGTCGGTGCGGCGAACTCGCCTGGTCGAGCTCGGCGATGAGGGGCATGGCGGCGCTCGCGCGGCCCTTCGCCTTCGGAAGGACCCGGATCGGTTCTTCGCCAGCGTCCAGATCGGCATCACCATCGTCGGTTCGACCGCCGCTGCCATCGGTGGCGCGAACATCGCTGGGCAGGTCTCGCCCATGCTTCAGGGGCTGGGACTCGACCTGGAGTGGGCCAACCGGATCGCGTTGGCCGTGGTGGTCGGCGGCATCTCCTATCTCTCCCTGGTCCTGGGCGAGCTGGTCCCCAAGTCGCTCGGCCTGCGCTTCTCCGAAAGATACGCGCTCATGATTGCCCGGCCGCTGCTCGGGCTTTCGAAGATCGCCGGGCCGCTCGTCTGGCTGCTGACCTTCTCGTCGAACCTCGTGCTCCGCGTCTTCGGCGACCGCACCACCTTCAGCGAGGCGCGGATGTCCACGGAGGAGCTGCAGGCGATGGTCGAAGACGCGGCGAAGCAGGGCTCGGTCGACAGCCATACGAGCGAGATCGCCTCGCGCGCCTTCGAGCTGAACGAGATCCCGGTCTCCTCGGTCATGGTCCCCCGCGGACGGATCGTCGCCATCGACAAGGACGCGGACTTCGAAGAGGTGAAGTCGATCGTCCTCGAGGAGGGGCACTCGCGTTACCCGGTGAAGGACGAGACGATCGACAACATCGTCGGCTACATCCTGGCCAAGGACCTGCTGGCGATCCAATGGGAGTCGAGCCTCTTCCAACTCGCCGATCTGGTCCGCCCGCCGCACTTCATCCCAGAGACGATGCGCGCGCTCGATGCCCTCCGCGAGCTGCAGAAGCGGGGTCTTCAGCTCTCGATCGTCGTCGACGAACGAGGTGCGGTGGCGGGACTGGTGACGGTGGAGGACCTCCTCGAGGAGCTCGTCGGCGAGATCGTCAGCGAAGGCGAGACCCCGGTGGAGGTCGCCCGGCGCGAAGGGGACGGCTCGTACGTGGTCGCGGGCAGCGCACCGGTTCGCGACGTGAACCGCGCCACCGGGATGGAGCTCCCGGAGGAGGACGGCTACAGCACGGTGGCCGGACTGACGATCTCGGAGGCCGGCCACATCCCGCAGGCGGGCGAGGAGTTCACGCTCGGGGACGGCACCCGGCTCCAGATCTGCGACGCCTCACCGAGACGGGTCCGGGCCATCCGCATCTTCCCGCCTCCGACCGCTCCGTTCGACGAGGCGTCGGAGGAGGCGACGGAGGAGGGAGAATCCAGGGGGAATCAGGCCCCGTGAAGTCGGCTGCGTTTGAAGGGGCCTCCCTTGCGTTTGACGCCGATCTGGCTGGGAGCCTTCTTCCGCCCCACGAGTGACGCCCCGGTGCGCCGCTTCCGCTTCACCTCGGTGGCGCCGGGGCCGGGCATCATCGCCTCGAACTTCCTCTCCCGCTTCAGCGCCATTTCGTCGTCGCGGGCCAGCGTCTTCTTGCCGTAGGTCGTGCCCTGACTCGGCTGCGCGGACTGCACCCCCACGTTTCGCTTGTTCTTGATGCCCGCCAGAATCGTTCGTACCGCCATGCGTTACCTCCTGCCGGGAAGGTAGGAACGTTTCGGCTCTTTTCCAGCTATGAGGGGCCCATGAGTGTGGTGATGGCGCGGGAATTGTCCCTCGCGTACGGAAGCAAGGTGATCCTCGACCGGGCGAGCTTCACGGTCGGCCCGAACGACAGGGTGGGGCTGGTCGGCCCGAACGGGAGCGGAAAGTCGTCCCTCCTGAAGATCCTCGCGGGGGTGAGCGCACCCGACGACGGCGCGGTTCAGCTCAGCAGGCGAGCGCGCGTCGGCTATCTCCCGCAGGAGCTGATGGGTCTGCCCGAGGGGACGGTGATCGACTCGGTCCTGGCCTCCGTGCCGGGGAGGATGTCGCTGGAGG
>JBAWAM010000094.1:0-7595 GCA_049589315.1 Myxococcaceae bacterium | reverse complement strand
GGCTCCGGTCGCGCAGCAGCCGTCACCGCCCCCTCCGCCGAGACCCGCGCTCCGGCCGCGGCCCGAGCTGGAGGACGAGGAGGCGCCTCGGTCCAGCACCCGCCGCCCGTTCGTCGCGGTGGTGATCGGGCTGCTCGTGTTCGCCTCGGCGGCGATCATCTGGGGATTGAATCGAAGGACGCCGCCGCAGCAGGCCTATCCGCCCGGGCTGACCACCCGACAGGACATCGTGACGCCGGTCGACGCGGGGCACTCCGCAACCGAGACGGATGCCGGTCAGACCACCGCCGAGCCGGTCGTCGATGCGGGCACGCAGGTGGAGCCCTCGAGGGTCGAGACGGTCAAGGCCGAGGAGACGTCGGACGCGCTCGCGCAGCCGGCGACCGCCCGCGGCGTGCTTTCGCTGATGGTGGATCCGCCGGTGTCCGTGGAGATCGATGGCGAACCTCGGGGCAAGACCCCGCTGCGCATCGACCTGGAGCCGGGTCGTCATCGTGTCACCCTGATCAGCCGCCCGGCCGGCATCAAGGTCACACGGACCGTGACGGTCGCGGCGTCCGGGGTGACCGAGGAGCGCGTGTACCTCCAGAAGGGCTTCGTCTCGATCGGCGCTCCGCCGGGAGCAATCGTCTTCATCGATGGGCGGAAGGTCGGAACCGCGCCGCTCCCGGGAGAGGTGCCGGTCTACGAAGGCAGCCACAAGATCGAGGTCAAGATGGGCAAGGCGCGCTGGAAGGACGCGTTCACCCTGAGGCCGAACCAGCGCGTCTACTTCGACGTGGGGCCGCAGTACGAGTGAGCCTCAGGCCTTCTGACGCGCCTTGATGATCGCCTCGTACGAGCGCGCGACACTCTGGGCCAGGATGAGCAGTTCGCCGATGTCCGGCGGCGTGACCTGGCCCGGCCCATTGTCGACGTACAGGATGTGGACGACCTTCCCGCGGACGAGCAGCGGCATCATCACCGCGTTGGTGGGAAAGTCCCCGCCCAACAGACGGAAGAAGATGGCCGTACCCGCGTCGCGCCTGAGCGGACCGACGAAATGGGATCGCGTATCCCGGACGAGCTTGAACGTCGTCTGACCTCGCAGCGCCACCGCGATCCGAGCGACCGCGCCGTCGCGAATGCCCTGGCCCGCTCCCCGCCAGCCGGTCACGAGCGCCCCCTGCACGTTGAGCAGGAGCGCGCGCTTCCACTTGCTTATGGCGAACCGGAGCACCGTCTGCGCGACCTGCTCGCGGTCCGAGCTCTGCCCGAGCGCCTTCTGCGCCTCCGAGAATGAGAGGGGCCGCGGGGCGGGCGCCGGGGGCGGGGCCGCTGGCGGTGCGATGACGGGCGCTGGCGGAGTGGGCTCCTCTTCGACGATCGTGCCCTCGAGGATCTCCTCCTGATCGCGGGTGCGGCCTCCGGAGAGGACCTCCGCGTAGAGCGACTGGAACTCGTCCTCGCTCATCAGGTCGGCCATCGGCTGGACCACCTCACCGGGCTGCTGCGCCGCCTTCGTGCGGGACGGGCGGACGGTGTTCATGTCCACCGCACGGATCGGGCGGAACGCCTTGCAGTGATGCCGCAGCAGCTGGTTCATCCGGAATTCGCAGATGACGACCGGAACCACCCGCCTGCCCGTGTGGAAGGCGATCTCGTCGAGGGTGGCGAGGTCCCGCGGGTTGATGCACGCAACGGTGAGGCGCGTGGCATCCGCGCGCATCGCCAGCACGTCGCGGTCATCCTGGAAGTTCAGGTCGAGCAGCTCGACCGCGCGCGGGTCCGGCTTCATGTCGCCCGCTGCGAAGGACATGTTGTGCAGCTTGCCCAGACTGCGCGCGAGCTCGTGCTCCGAGATCAGCCCGAGCTCGACGAGGTTCGTTCCCAGCCGCCCGCCCTGGACGACCTGTTCCTCCAGCGCCTCCTCGAGCCCCTCACGTGAGACGAGGTTCTCCTGAAGGAGGAGTTCACCGAGCCGCATGGGGGGCTTCTATCACGGGGGATCGTGCGGGTGGTGGCTCAGTCCGATCCGGTTCCCCTCCGGGTCGCGCACGTAGAGCGTCCACCGCGTGCGGTGCACGATTTCAACGCCATGCGACGCGAGCTCACGCTCCACGTCGTGGCGTGCCTGGGGATCGATGCGGAGAGCGAGCAGGAGGTACCCGGGCGCCGCGCGCCGGAAGGGCTCCATCTGTGGAGGTTCCGCACACGTTTCGAGGGCGATGAACCCGCCATCGGGGAGCGCGACCCACACGCTGCGGAGCGAGCCGTCGTCGCGGAAGTGCCGCTGCAGCTCGGGGAAGCCGAGGAGGTCGCGATAGAAGCCGAGCGCGCGCTCGAGGTCGTACACCTGGATCGCGAGGTGGTGGAAGCCGCGGATCTGCATGCGCAGATGCTATGCTGCCCGCCCTCTGATGGCGCGAATCCTGATCGTCGAGGACCAACCCGAGCTCGCCTCCCTGGTGGCCGCCGCCGCGCGCACGCGAGGGCACAGTACGGAGGCGGTGCACACGGGCCAGGACGCCCAGTCGGCCATCGATGCCCGCCCGTTCGATGCGGCGATCGTCGACCTGCTCCTTCCCGACATGAGAGGGAGCGAGGTCCTCGAGGCTCTCCGGCGGAAGGACATCGCGGCGTTCGCGGTGAGCGGCGTCTTCAAGGGAGATCGGTTCGCGCGCGAGGCCGTGGGGTTGCACGGCGCCCGGGCCTTCTTCGAGAAACCTTTCGAGCTGAACCAGGTGCTCGACGCCCTCGAGGCGGTCACCGGCCCCGCTGAGAACGTGCCGAGCGAGGAGGAGCTACCGACCGGGCTGGCCGATCCGTTCGTCGATGCGGCGCTCCCGTTCGCTGACCGGGAGCACGTCTGGTCGAGCGGCGAGCAACCAGAACGCCCTGCGCCTTCGCCGACCTTCGCCGCCTCCGGGTCGATCTCCGCAGGGAGCATCCCCCGCCTGTTGAACGCGTTCTACCAGGCCCGGCACACCGGCGAGCTCAAACTCCGGCACGGTCAGGTGACGAAGCTGGTGCTGTTCGAGGAGGGCCGGCCGGTGTACGCCGCGTCCAACCTGGCCCAGGAGCGCTTCGCTCGATTCTGCGTGCGCCAGGGCGCCATGTCCGAGCGCGATCTCTCCTCGGTGGCAGAGCTGGCGCGCGAGTCGAACCTTCGCACCGGTGAGGCGATGCTCCGGCTTGGGTTGATCGCGCCCGAGCAGCGGAGAACGCTCCTGCTGCAGCAGGTGAAGGAGATCATCTGGTCCACCTTCTCCTGGACCGAGGGCGAGTACGCCTTCGTGCCACGCCGGGTGTCGGCACGTGCGGATCTCGTCAGGCTTTCGGTGTTTCCGGGCGATCTGATCCTCGACGGCACGCGACGCGAACCGCTGGTGTCGCTTCGCCGCAAGGTCGGTCCGGAGCGCCGGCTCTTCCCCACCGCGGATGCCCCGTACGGCCTGCACGAGCTCACCCTCTCAGGAGACGAGGCGCTCCTGCTGGCCTCCACCGACGGGAGCAAGACGGTCGAGGATGTCCTGTCACTGACCGACCTCACCGAACGCGAGGCGCTGGCGGCGCTGCATGGGCTGGAGCTCGCGGGATTGCTCGAAGAGCGCAGGGACGAGCGGAAACAGCGGCGGATCTCATTCGGTTTGTGAGACGCGACGACGCCGTCTCCGAACCATCCCGACGAACACCGCGAGCCACGCGGGTGCCCACGCTGAAGGCATCGCGGAGGTACAGCCACAGCTCGCTGGACTCTTGGCGACGCCGAGCCCCACCCGCTCGCTGATGGGTTCTCCCTTGATGGAGAGTTGTCCTGCCGGAGTCGGTCGCCCCAGCAGCGCCGGACGAACGCTGTAGCTCAGGATTCGCCGGGCGCCGCCCTCGAGCGAAATCCCATCTACGACGAGACGACCGTTCTCGATGCGGGCCGCGACAGGTTCGCCGTCCAGACGAACGGAGCCGTCGACGAGGCGCAGACCTTCGAGCTGCTCGATCCAGGTCGCGCTCGAGATGGCGCACTCGGAGGTGTTCTCGAGGTCGACGGACAGCGTGAGCGGGACCTCCTCGCTCGCCAGTGGCGTATCGGTGCGATACCGCGCACCGACGAACAGGTGGCTGGGCCGGATCGGGACGGTGATCGTCGCAGGTGCGGACGTGTCCGCTCCGGCCACCGCGGTCGCGCGGAAGGTCACCTGCTCGCCGACGAGCCCGTCCCATCCGGACGCCCGGGTTCGAACCGTGATCTCGTTGCCTCGAGTGGAGTCGCTCTCGAGCTCGGGCCCGGCGAGGCGTTCCCACCGGGTGACCTGCTCATCGCACGCGGTCACTGCCGGGTGTTGCACCAGCTGTCCGCTCGCTGGAGCGCCACAGTGAGCCACCAGCCCGGTCCCGACGAGCTCGCCCACGGCGGGGGCCTGGCCCGGACTGCTCCACACGAGCGGGCCCGGGCTGGTGCCGCCGTCGACGTTGAGCCTGGCTCGAACGGTGTATTCGGTCGGCGCGCACGGCCTGGGCTGTGGCAACGACCAGCGGCCGGGAACGGGTACCTCCGTCTGCTCGACGATGTCCCCGTCGTGCTCGAGCTGGAACTGCGCGGTGTAGCTGCGCTGGTGCATGCAATCGACCCCGGTCACCACCGCGTCTCCCGAAAGGCGGGTTGGGTCGAGGGTGATCTCCAACGCCGCGTCCTCATCCGGTGCGCGTGACCCGAGCAGCTGTATCAACACGGACGACACAGGCGAGCTCTGCGCTCCGACGTCGTTCCGGGCCTGGAGGACGAGCGTCCCAGCATCACACGCGAGTCCGTTCTCCACCGTGATGCTGTCCGCCGTCACCACTCCTCCCGGCGCGATCGGCGGCGTCAGCGTCACGCCCGCGGGCACGCCGCCATCGACCCACCAGGTCGTGGTGAGCGGAACGGAGGTGCTGCCGTCATCGCACGCGTGCGTGGCTGAGCGGTCGTACGTCGCGGTCGTTCCCGCGTTCTGGATCACCTCGGTCGACCCGAACGGTGCGAACGGCGCGCCCCAGGGGCGCAGGTCGACCTGCAGCATGCCGGCGTCCGATGGGCCCCACGGTCCGTCCAGGATCGCGCCGAAGCTCAGGGTCGCGCCATTCGGGTCGCAGAAGTGCGAGGGCGGCTGCACCCTCCAACCGCCGTCGGCAAGCGGAACCATCGCAACGCCGTTGCTCGCGTCAGGCTGCCAGCGGATCGGCCAGTTCGTGCACTCCCCTGCTGGCGGCGACACCGCAATTGGAACCGGCGCATCGCCCGCGGTGAGGGTCACCTGCGTGGGTGCCACGACGGGCGCGCCGATCGGAGGTCCGCGCGTCATGGACACGGTGGTGATCCCGCCATCGTCGACGTGACCCGTCCGCCCGTCCGTCGCGATCAACTGGAACGTCGCTTCGATCCCGCCGTCGCACAGCAGCTCGGCTGGTGCGGTGATCGTCGCCGCGACGCCACCATCCTCCATGCCGACCTGGAGCTTCGGTGTGGTCGGCGAGAGCTGAACCCAATCGACCCAGACCGCGTCGCCGTCAGGATCGCTGACGGTCAGCGGGACGCTCACCGAACCTCCGGCGAGGACGGTGCTGGGCGTCGCGTACGCCGCGTTCGGCGGAGACGCGTTGACGTACGAGAGCACGCTGCCGGCGCCGCTCCCCGAGGTGATGACGCCGCATCCCACCGCTTCGAGGCACTGCACCTGCGACGCCGAGCCGAGCGGCTGCGCGCCCAGGCTCCCGATCGGAAACGTGCTCTCACGCCAGAGCCGCCCCGCCATGGCTTCGTCGGGATGGGGCACGGCGCTGAGCAGGACGTACGTGCCGTCGGTGCGCTGCGCGACGGCCACTCCGAAGCGTTCTCCGGCGCTGCCGAGGTGATACGCGACGCTCTGGAACGCCGTGATCCCCGACGGCATCGGCAAGAGCTCGTAACCCTCCACCCCGCCGTCGGAGACGGACGAGGTCTGCAGGCGGCCCAGCGAGTCCACCACGAACGCGCGCACGCGGCCGTCGGGAGTCGGCACGAGCTGGACGCTCCTGGGTCGTCCCGTCGCTCCAGGCGTACCGGCTGCGGGGAGCAGATTGCCCTCGCGGTAGAGCGGCGTGTTGCTCGCGGTCGCGCTCGTTCCGAACAACGCGAAGTCCGTGACGCCGACGTCGACCACGCTCAAGGGCACGTCGCACATCCCCGGCGCCATCGTCAGCGTGCTCCACGCAGCGCCGGTCGCGTTCGGTGAATACGCGTAGATGCTGGAGGGGAACTGCGCGGCACAGGCGTACGCAGCGCCGCCCTGTCCGACGCGCAGTCGCTTGACGCCGTTCGCGAGCCCCGTCTGGACGGTGTAGCTGCAAGGGACGCTGCTCTGGTCTCCCCGGATGGCGCCGAAGAGATCAGCCGCCGCGAGGCAACCCTGCGCATCGATGAACCCGGACGCGGCCGCCCCGGGAATCTGTCGTCCCGCCGCGGTGCCGATGAACTCCTGGGTCGCAACGCCGGAGGCGACGACCAGGTGCCCTGCGTCCGCGACGGTCACATCGACGGGCGTTCCCTGGATGCCCGGTGGCGCAGTCCACCCCGCCCACGTCGCGGTGGTGATCAACGCGGTCGCGAATGCGAGTGCAGTCCATCGCTTCATCGGGATGTCACCACGCAGCCTCGGCCCGGAGGTACAGCCGGTCCCGGTCGCCCTCCTCCTGCGGCACCACGCCCAGACCGGTGTAGCCGAGGAACGTGTACCCTCCAGCCATCCGCAGGGCATCGTTGAACTGGTAGCCCACCTCTCCTCTCACTGCGTTCAATTCTCCCTCGTCGGGCGCCGTGGATCTCCGTGCGACCTCAGCCGCGAGTTCCAGACCTCCCACCACCCGGACCGACGGGCGGAGCGATCCAGACAGCACCGTTGCGCCGAATCCATCGACGCTGGACCAGCCTGCATGGAAACCGGCCGAGAGGCCGAAGCGATCTCCGACGCGCAACGCAGGCTGGATGGACAGGAGCTGGATGTCGCGATCTCCGGCCTCGGGTCGGACCGGCGAGACGCCTCGCTCGACGCCATAGTGGATCACGAGCAGCAGGGGTTCGAGGCGCCAGGCGAGTCCGGCGCTCGCTTCGAGGAATCGCCCTATGGAGGCGGTCTCATCGACGGTGTCGGACAGGTTCAGCCGGCCCGAGAATCGGAGATTCTCGAACGCGTCCCACCCCGCTGCTGCCGAGACCAGCCACTGTTCGCGCTGGACCGGGACATCCGGCGCACCCGGGAACCGTCCTCGCTCGGAGCGGAGCTCGGCACGCGCCGACAGCTGGACGCGCCTCGTCACCCAGGTGGCGCCGACGCCGCCCGCGTCCCGACGCAGCGCCGATGGCACATCGAACGGATGTCGGACCCCGCGTTCGTACCGCGCAGACAGGGAGAGGCCGTCGGCGACCACGCGCGAGAATCCGACGGCACGCGCGAGTCGAACCGCCGTGGCGTCGTGGGCACCGACGTCTTCGACGAAGATGGACGTGTCAGCGTCGATCTCCGTTCTCGCCCCGGTCACCGCGCGCCGCTCGCCGAAGTCCGGCCCGTCCACGTCCACCGAGTAGCTGCCGTAGTACACGTCCT